>JAOUKJ010000355.1 GCA_029882675.1 Cyclobacteriaceae bacterium | reverse complement strand
CCAGTTGGTTGTTGGCTAATAGCTCCAGCCTTCCTAACCACATTACAATCCTTCCGGCTAACATACTGCCAACTGGCATTAAATCTTTACCCCATCAGCCATTACATTCCGGTAAAATCAATTAGATTTGAATTCATAATTTAATAGAGCTATGGTTATAAAATCTGAAATATGCGAAGGGGGGCCCGAGCTTTCCCGGATCATCCTGGGCGGATGGCGCTGGAACGACAGGTCTTTTCCCCTGTCAGCACAACATGAATTGGTCAACAAGGCCCTTGAACTGGGCATCACAACTTTTGATCATGCCGACATCTATGGCAATTACCACTGTCAGTTTAAGTTTGGCGAGTTGTTAAAAACAGAATCCGGCCTGCGCGAAAAAATTCAGATTATCACCAAGTGTGGCATCAAGCCCGTATCTGGGAAATTTCCCGAAAGGAAAATCCCTTTTTATGACACCAGTAGCGCTCACATCATAAAGTCGGTGGAGGACTCACTGGTGGCCCTGAAGACAGATTATGTAGATGTGCTGTTGATACACCGGCCAGACCCCCTACTCAATCCCGATGAAGTAGCTGAAGCATTTACACAACTTAAAGCACAGGGGAAGGTCAATTATTTCGGGGTTTCAAACTTCACCAATGAACAATTCAGCCTGCTGCAGTCGCGCCTCGAATTGCCGTTGGTCACAAACCAGATAGAACTCTCGCTGAGTCATAACTCCCCTTTATTTGACGGCACGCTCGACTACCTGCTGGAACACAAGGTGTATCCCATGGCCTGGTCGCCCTTTGGTGGCGGTAAAATATTTAAAAACAAAGAACTCATGGATCGACTAAATGTCTTCTGCAAAAAGTATAATATAAGCATTGCCACGCTGCTCATTGCCTGGCTCATCCATTTGCCTTCCCGGGTCTTTCCGGTGGTGGGCACCTTACGTCCGGAGCGCCTCGGCCATATCGCAGCCGGTCTTGAAGTAGAATTTGAACGCCAGGACTGGTACCATATACTTAAGGATGTCAGGGGATATAACGTGCCTTAATTAGTAAAAGAATTCATTACGATGATCAAAAAAAACAATACGGCCTTCGGGCTACTGGTTTCCCTTTTTTTTATGTGGGGGTTCCTGACAGAGCTTGATGGCGCCCTGATTCCTTACTTAAAAGATGTATTCACCCTGAGCGATTTTGCAGCTACGTTAGTGCAATTTGCTTTTTTTATCGCTTTTGTCACCATGTCGATGCCTTCGGCATGGCTGCTAAATAAAATAGGCTATAGCAAAGGCGTGGTGGTTGGTCTGGCCATTATGGGACTTGGAAGTTTCCTTTTCTTCCCGGCATCCAAAGCACTGTCGTATCCGGTTTTCCTCAGCGCTATATTTGTATTGGCCATTGGCGTCACGGTATTACAGGTGGCCGCCAATCCGTATGTTACTTTACTTGGGGAGCCTGCAAAAGCCTCCAGCCGGCTCAATCTGGCGCAGGGCATTAATTCCCTGGCTAAAGTACTGGCCCCTTTCTTTGGTAGTTATTTTATTTTGCGCGGTTTGGAACAACTCACTTCCGATGAAGAAAAAGCTCAGGCTGTGCAACTCCCCTACATCATTCTGGGATCAATCCTTTTGCTTCTGGCCATTGTTTTTTGGTTTATCAAATTACCTGATGTGGCCCCTGAAAAAGAAAATACAGAAAGCGACACAAACTCCATGGCAGGAAAAACCTCTGCCTGGCAGTTTCCTCAGCTTAGCCGTGGCGCTGTGGCTATTTTCTTCTATGTGGGTGTAGAAGTGGCCGTTGGTACATTTCTCGTCCTCTTTCTTACCCAACAGGACATTGCCGGATTGTCAAAAGAAGATGCCGCACTATACCTGCCCTTCTACTGGGGTGGCCTTATGGTGGGACGTTTGGGGGGCTCGTATATTTTAAACTACATCAAACCAAACGTACTGCTGGCCGTATTTGCTGTAGGAGCCGCCATATGCATTATTTTGGTGGTACTTGGCACAGGTGAGATGGCTATGTGGGCGTTGATCGCTACAGGCCTTTTTCACTCCATTATGTGGTCTAATATATTTGCCCTGTCTATCGACGGGCTGGGCAAATTCACCTCACAGGGATCAGGAATTTTGGTGGCAGCCATCGTAGGCGGCGCTTTGATCCCCCCCCTACAGGGCTTAATATCTGATAACTTCGGAAGGCAAAACTCATTTCTGGTATTACTGATCGGTTATGTATACATCTTTTATTATGGATGGAAAGGATATCAACACAGCAAATCAGTGAAAAACAAAACCTAAATGCATTATTTCGACTGAACTACTCCGGGGCAGAGCCCCGAAGTATCAAAAGTGGATTTTTGTTTTTTACCACCCGGAGAGTCTGGGAATTAAAGCACTTTTTGATTAAAACCATGTCCCGTTCGTTGAATTTTAATCATCTTTGCAGGATATTTTGCGTCCTATAGTGAAAAAGACCCTTGAAAACATTCAGCCAAAAGACCTGACAGGTTATAAATACCTGGAAATACTGGGTGCCCGTGAACATAATCTGAAAGATATTAATGTCACCATTCCCCGCAACAGCCTGGTGGTGATTACTGGCATCAGTGGCAGTGGCAAGTCATCCCTGGCTTTTGACACCATTTATGCAGAAGGCCAGCGGAGATATATGGAAAGTTTCTCGGCCTATGCCCGTTCTTTTCTGGGCAACCTGGAACGTCCGGATGTGGATAAAATCAATGGCCTGAGTCCGGTCATTTCTATCGAGCAAAAAACAACGTCCAGAAACCCCCGGTCAACAGTAGGCACAGTCACCGAAGTGTACGATTTCTTTCGCCTGCTTTATGCCCGTGCCGGAGAAGCCCATTCCTACCTGACAGGAAAAAAGATGGTTCGGCAATCTGAAGAACAGATTATTGATCATGTGCTCTCTTTTTTTTCCGGCCATAAACTCTCCCTGCTGGCTCCGGTAGTCAAGGGGAGAAAAGGCCATTACAAAGAGCTTTTTGTGCAGATCAGAAAAAGTGGATACACCCGGGTTAGGATTGATGGTGAAGTGATGGAAATCACGCCCAAACTTCAGCTCGACAGATATAAAATACATGATATTGAGATTGTCATAGACCGTATCCTGGTTAGTGAAAAGGATCGGTACCGTATTGGCCAATCCATCAAAACAGGGCTAAAGCAGGGCAACGGTGTACTGATGACCCTTGATGAATCGGGCGAAATACAGCACTTTTCCAAATACCTGATGGATCCGGAAACGGGATTATCATACGATGAGCCCGCCCCAAATACATTTTCTTTCAACTCCCCTTATGGAGCATGCCCGGTGTGTAATGGCATGGGGCAGGTAGAGGAAATCACCGAAGATTCCATCATCCCGGACAGAAGCCTGAGCATCAGCCTGGGCGGGATCACTCCTCTTGGCGAATACCGCGATATCTGGATATTCAAAAAAATTCAGTCTATACTGAAGAATAAAAAACTGGATCTCAGTACGCCCATCAAAGATATCCCGGACGACATCATGCATACATTACTATATGGTGATGATGTGCCGGTATCCGTAAAGTCAAAAAAATTTCCCGGCACCGACTGGTACACTCATTTTGACGGGATCATCCGGTTTCTCGAACAACAAAAAGAAAATGGTACTGAAAAAATAAGGAAGTGGATTGAGGAATATACAAGCACCAACGCCTGTCATGAATGTCAGGGTGCCCGATTAAAAAAGGAAGCATTGCACTATTTAATTGATGGCAAAAATATTTCCCAGCTGGCTTCGATGGATTTGAAATCGCTCAACAGTTGGATGGAAGGCCTGGAGGAACGAATTTCAGTCAGGCAAAAGAAAATAGCGGAAGAGGTACTCAAAGAACTGCGAAAAAGGGTGGGCTTTTTATTGGATGTTGGACTGGAGTATCTTCATCTCAACAGGCCTTTACGTACATTGTCAGGTGGTGAGGCCCAACGGATCAGGCTGGCCACCCAAATAGGGAGTCAGCTGGTAGGTGTGTTGTATATTCTGGACGAACCCAGTATCGGTTTGCACCAGCGCGACAATCAACGGTTAATCAATGCACTAAAAAACCTGCGTGACATTGGTAATTCTGTCATTGTGGTAGAGCACGACAAAGATATGATGATAGCATCAGATTACCTCCTCGACATCGGTCCGGGCGCAGGCAGGCATGGTGGTATGATCGTTGCAGAAGGGCCTCCTGCTCAATTTCTAAAAGGTGACAGTACCACTGCTGCTTTTTTACGCGGTGACAGAAAAATAAAAATCCCGGATCAACGTCGGGAAGGCAATGGCAAATTGCTAAGTATATACGGTGCCAGCGGCAACAACCTGAAAAATATTAATGCCCATTTTCCATTGGGAAAAATGACATGCATTACGGGGGTGTCGGGAAGCGGAAAATCAACACTCATTCATGACACCTTATTCCCCATTCTAAACCGTCATTTTTACCGCTCCAGGCGCGAACCATTGCCCCATAAAAAAACAGAAGGATTGAGCCACCTCGACAAAGTCATTGAAGTGGATCAGTCACCCATCGGACGTACACCGCGCTCCAACCCAGCCACCTATACCGGTGTTTTTACTGAAATACGGTCATTATACTCCAACTTGCAGGAAGCTAAAATAAGGGGCTATAAACCGGGAAGGTTTAGTTTTAATGTAAAAGGCGGACGCTGTGAGACCTGCCAGGGAGCCGGTCTTCGTGTGATCGAAATGGATTTTTTACCGGATGTTCATATCCATTGTGAAACCTGCAGAGGCAAACGATACAACCGGGAA
>JAOUKJ010000019.1 GCA_029882675.1 Cyclobacteriaceae bacterium | reverse complement strand
GAAAATCCTACGGACTTTTTACGTTATTCACGAGGAAAATATAGGGAGTAAAATTTTTATTACTGACTGAAAATATATAGATTTGTGTATTATGGGAGTTAATAAATACCAAATAGGACATGAGGAATCTTCCCGGGTATCTGAGGCTATGACTCATTATTATAATTCGAAGCAAGGACATTCTTTGGCTTCAGGTATTGAAAAAGTAAAAACTTACATTAGTCAATTACTTGAATTTAATGGTTATGGCAAGCTTTCAATCCCCGGGAGTCTTCTGCCGGATCTTCCCAAGGCACTCGGGCTAGCTACAGGTGAAATGGCGGTTCTTCTTAATATTAGTCGTTCAAAGTACTACCGTGATATGGAGGAAAAGGAGTTGGATATTGATACTATTGATAAACTTTCTGTGATACTTCAGGTTTATGAAATGGGCATTGAGGCTTTTGAGGGGGAAAAAGAAGTATTTAACGTATGGCTTCATAATACCAATGTTAATTTGGGTAATGTTAAACCGATAGAGCTGATGGTTACCGAAAAGGGCAGGCAGGCTGTTTTGGAAGCAATTGTTCGTATAGAATACAATTTGTATGGATGATGAGGTTATATCGGGTTGAAAAGAAAAAATATGCCGATCAGTTTCCTCCGCGTGGTTCTTTGTTTGGAAATGGCCGTTGGCATAGAAAGGGAATGTGGGTGGTGTATACATCCGAGCATATTTCACTGGCCAAGCTGGAGGCTTTGGCCAATTCAACGATTCTACCGAAGAACAGGGTGATTAGTGTAATTGTCCTCGAAGGTAAGGCGCCTGTAATACATTTCGATGTAAATAATTTACCTGAAAACTGGAATGACATTCCATACCCGCTTTCTCTGGCCAGGTTCATCAATGATGTAATTACCCGGGGAGAATATGTAGCTGCTTCTGTCCCTTCCACCCAGGCTCCTGAAGAAAAAAACTATCTCCTTTTCCCCGAGCATCCGGAATTTGGAAAATATGTAAAGCGAATAGAGCTGTTAGCCATCGAATTTGATGTTCGGTTGAAGTAAAATGAGTTTTTCATTTCAAGTATACTACCTGACCTGTTTGTGCACTTTGCCGGGCAGCATCAAGTATCTGCACCACCATTATATTGTTTTCAAGGGAAGATAAATCGGTGGGTTTGACTTTTACGATACCTCTTATTACCCCACTCAGGTAGCTGAAGGGATCATTGTATGGTTTGTCCAGGGGATCAATTTTTAGTTGTTTTTCGGATTGTTTTTCATCCGCTCGTATACGTAATGCAGTGGCATTGTCGCCAAACACATAACCTTTTTGACCGTATACCTGGATGTCTTTTCGGGAGATGGGCCAGTTCCAGGAAGCCTGTATGATGACCTGAGCCCGGGGGTATGTCAATATGATGGTGGCTTCATCGTCTACTTTAGGATATACGGCTGGTTTAATTTGTTGTGTGATTGCCATAACACTTTCCGGCTTTTCATTATTCATGAGCCAGGTGGCCAGATTGGCGCCATAGCAGCCAAAATCAATAATAGCTCCTCCACCATTCATCACCGGGTCGGTGAGCCATTGTAAAAACTCCCGACTACAACCTATTTCTGCAGGCCCTTTGTGTCCATCGTGAATGACTATTTTCCGAAGGTCGCCGATGCTGTCTTTTTCCTTAACAATAGAATGAATAGCGTGATTGGTTGCATACCAGGTGGTTTCATAATTGGTGAGTAGATGAATTTGATGCTTATCAGCCAGTGCTTTCATTTTTTCAGCATGTTCCATGCTTACGGCCAGGGGCTTTTCCACCATCACGTGGATGCCCAAAGGAGCACATTTTTCTACGACTTCAAGGTGTTCATATATACTATTGAAAGCACAAACGGCTTCCGGTTTGGTTTTTTCGAGCATTTCATCCAGGCTGCGATACCAGATCGCTTTGTCGAGGTTATATCTTTCGATATACCGCTTTGCCAGTTGTTCGTTGGGCTCTGCGATACCTACTATTTCGATGTCTGCCTCTTTTTGGCGGTTCATGATCCAGTTGACATGATCGTGGGTAAGTCCGGCCACGCCAACTTTAAGGGGGGATTGTGCAAAACCGTTTGAAAGAAATGCAATGCACAGATACGCTGCTACAGCAATTTTTAATAATAAATATTTCATGGGGTGAATATATGAATTTCTGTGGTGCGGAAAAACAGCACGGTATTGTACTCATTTTCAGCTATTAAAAGTAAATAGTTTATATTGTGCTTAAAATGCTTTATCAATGATAATTTTAGCTCTGAAATAAATATTTAAACCTTCAGCTGAAAGGCCGATCAAAGTGTAGTTTGAAAAGTAGTTATGAAATACCTCTTAGCGCTGATATTTCTTTTCCCCAATTTTTTGGTAAAGGCACAGGTGATTACCACTGAGGGCACTGAATTTTGGTTTGGTTTTATGGAAAATCACGAGACCAGCCGTATTGACCTGGAAGTTTATATAAGTGCAACTGAATTTACGGCCGGCGAAATATCTATGCCGGCATATAATTGGCATGAAACCTTTTCGTTAGCCGGTGATACCACTATCATGATTACTGTTCCGCTTATTTTTGGGATGGTAGAAGGTTCGGAGAAGATAACTGCCCAGGGTATACATCTTACCACTGACAAAAACGTGACCGTTTATGCATTGAATAAACGAAGCAGAAGTGCTGATGCTGCCGTGATACTTCCCGTGGAAGCCCTGGGGAAAGAATATTGGGTGACCAGCTACAAAGGGTTGAGGCCTTCTTTGTTTGCTGAGTTTTTAATCGTGGCTATTGAAGATTCTACTGAAATAGAAATTACACCAAGCAGACATACCGTAAAGGGTAACTTGGCTGGCATACCTTTCACTATACGGTTAGACAAGGGGCAGACCTATCAGTTGCAATCGGAAGATGACCTGACAGGATCACATGTGCGATCTACATCTTCCAATGTGTCAGACTGCAAAGGATTTGCGTTGTTTGCTGGCAATGAATGGACAAATATTGGCGGTTGTGGAGGGGCTCAGGATCATATTGTGGAACAAATGTTCCCTACCAATACCTGGGGGAATGAATTTGTCATTGTACCATATTATTCGAGATCGGGAGATTTAATCACAGTGGTTGCTGGTACCGACAGCACCTATGTACATGTTAATTCTACATCAGTACTACTCAATGCAGGAGAACACTATACGGCACTGATATACTATCCTACTACTGTGGTCGCTGATCAACCTATTTCCGTAACCCAGTTCAGCCGTAGTCAAAGTTGTGATAACAAGGAGGGAGATCCATTTATGATCGTAGTATCCCCCACTGCACAGATGCTTTCCAGAGTTACCTTCAATGCACTGGAGGTTCACGTAATTGACCGTTATTATGTAAACATAATAACTAAAGCGCAAAACCTAGACCTGCTTACACTGGATGGGGAAAACATTAGTGGGCATTTTACTGATTTTACCCCGAATGATATATATGCTTTTGCTTCGTTGAATATCAGTTCAGGAAACCATACACTGGCCTCAGACAGTGGATTTATAGCCTATGTGTATGGATTTGGTGACATTGAATCGTTTGGTTATTCTGCCGGAATATCGCTGGATAATCTCAACCTGGAAGTGCTTTCTTATGATCCGGCCTCGGAAGTGGCTGTTTCCACTGATACCGTTTGTATTAGTGAAGTAGTAAACCTCACGATAAAAGGAGATGAACGCTTTGTGGATTTTGGATGGGAATTTGGCGATGGGCTGATGGCGAATGGAGATTCTGTAAAACACGCTTTTGAACAACCTGGCAACTATCTGGTTTCTGTCACTGCCTCTACGGCATCCGGTTATTGTGGGCATCAGGAAAAGGCCGCAGCCCGTATTGTAGTTGTTAAACCTCAAACTCCTGTTAATGGTTCTGCTTCAGTATGTCCCGAAACACCGGGAGTCACTTATTCTGCGGGGAGCGAAGACGATAGAAACCTGTACCATTGGAGTGTGATTGGCGGAACAATCCTGGCTAATCTTGGCGATTCGGTCATCGTGGACTGGGGAACTACAAATGATCATGCCGGATTAAATCTGGTGACGACCAATTACCTGGGCTGTACGGGTGATACTACTTTTTTTCCGGTCAAAATAAATATCCAATTAGATCCCCTGGCTCCATTGGGGCTGGATTCATTATGTTCTTCGGATAATCAGGGTAACGATTACTTTACTTACAAAAACCCCACATCAACATATTCCTGGTCGGTGGATGGTGGAACGATAGCCGAGGGTCAGGGAACGAGTAATATTAAGATAAATTGGAATGGGTTTGGAACAAAATCATTGTCTTATACGGAAAGCAGTGTCTTGCTGGATGTATGTTCGGGATTTTCAGATACGCTCACTGTTTTTGTTGAACGAGAGCCAATAGCGGATTTGAGTATTGTGGCTCCGGGAGAGTTGCAACTGGGAGATATTTTGCACCTGGATTTCTTGGGTGATACACTTTTCAGGTATATGAGCTGGGATTATGGTGATGGGCAACAACAAGACAGCCTGGACGTTTCTTCCAGTGTAAGTCACTTTTATCATTGTCCGGGAATGTATAATGTCTATGTTTCAGCATACACGGGGACTTTATGTGATAATACAGGTGTTGGTCAAATGGTAATAAACGTAAAACCACCGGAAGTAGAAATAACTTCTGTTACTGTTACAGATGATGAAAACATCAGGCTGATGTGGAATTATGCCGGTTCGGTTAATTATAGCAAAGATATTTATCTCATGCGACGTTTAAAGGGGGAAGATGTTTGGAATATTGTCCATTCATTCAATTTTGATTTAACCCGTTGGATCGATGATAATGTGAAAGTTAATCATGACACTTATGAGTATCATATTGTTACCAACATTGATTGTGACATTCCAGTATCGAGCAGGGGGCACAATAGCATCTTGCTGGAGTATGATAGCCTTGCTGGTGAGGGCGAGTATGTGCTGAGCTGGAATGAATATGTCAACTGGCAACATGGAGTGGAGGACTATGAACTTTGGAAAAGTATAGATGGGAAGGAATATGAAGTAGTGTTAAACAGTCCGGAAGGTTCTGTCAACCTGGAATACATGGACGAGGGATTCCTGATTTGCTATAAGATCAGGGCCATTGAATCAGCGGGTAATGATGCCAGATCCTGGTCGAATGAGCTTTGCCTGGAATTTGTACCGGAAGTTATTACTTACAATTTCATATCCCCTTCTAATGGTGATAAGAAGAATGACCGTTTTATTATTCACAACATCGTTCATTACCCGAACAGTAAACTGACGATAATAAACAGGCACGGCAGAGCGGTCTATTCCTCCATCGGTTATCAGAATGACTGGCAGGGCGAAGACATTAATTCAGGTATTTATTTTTTCATTATTGAACTCAATGAGCCCAGAAATCCGGTACCAAGTATTAAGGGCACGCTTACTGTTTTTAAATAATCAGACTATTCATTGGAATTTAGGCCGGACCGTAGGAAATTGTAGTATGATCACCGCGATAATTATAGATGATGAAAAACCCGCCAGGGATTTGATCAAGGCCTACATGAACCATTATCATCAAATTGAAGTGACAGCCGAATGTGCCAACGGTTTTGAAGGTTTAAAGGAAATTATGGCCAATCCACCTGATTTACTATTTTTGGACATAAAAATGCCGAAGATTTCAGGACTGGAGATGCTGGAGCTTATTGAAAAACCGCCGGTCACTATTTTTTCCACAGCTTTTGATGAATATGCGATCAAGGCGTTTGATCACAATGCTGTGGATTATTTACTCAAGCCCTACTCGGAAGTTCGGTTCAGGGAAGCCGTCAATAAAGCCCTGGAAAAATTAAGTGATGGAGAGGCAACGGCTGAGGGGCTACGAAACCTTTCTGCTTTATTGGCTAAAGAAATTAAAATCGAGCGTATCGTGGTGAAAAATGGTGCCCGTATTCAAATCATTCCATTGAAAAGCATTCAATATTTTGAAGCACAGGACGATTATGTGGCTATTTATTCCGGCATGGGAAAATTCCTAAAGCAGATGACGTTGCAGTATCTTGAGGATCATTTACCCACAAGAGACTTTGTGCGGATTCACCGGTCATATATTCTTCACATCGGTGAATTATCAAAAATAGAGCCGCTTACCAAGGATAGCTATATAGTGGTAACGAAAAATGGGGTGAAGTTGCCTTTGAGCCGGGCGGGGTATAAGAAATTAAGAATCCATCTGGGGCTATAATTCTTCTTCTTTTATTCAACTGTGGTATCAGTTAGGAATTTAAGTTGCATAGTGGGATATTTGCGCAATTAACTATGACAGTACTACCATATAAGAACGATAAAGCGGCCAAGAAAGACCAGGTGGCAAAAATGTTTGACAACATTTCCGGAAAGTATGATTTTCTGAATCACTTTTTGAGTTTAGGCATTGATATTTTGTGGAGAAAAAAGGCCATCAGATTGCTTCGGGCTGACAAGCCAAAGTTGATTTTGGATGTGGCTACAGGAACCGGCGATTTTGCGCTGGAGGCCCTGCGTTTAAAACCTGACCGGGTGACCGGCGTTGACATATCGGAGGGTATGCTCGCTGTCGGAAGGAAAAAAATCGAAAAGAAGGGTCTGACTGATCTTGTGGAATTGAAGAAGGGTGATTCGGAAAATTTACCATTCGATGACAATACTTTCCACGCTGCCATCGTTGCATTTGGTGTTAGGAACTTTGAAGACCTTGCGAAAGGATTGGGCGACATGCACCGGGTGTTAAAACCCGGAGGAAAAATTGTAGTACTGGAATTCTCCAAGCCTTCTAAGTTTCCGTTCAAACAGTTTTATAACTTTTATTTTAAGTTTATTTTGCCTAAAATAGGCAATTCAATTTCCAGGGATCAGACAGCATATACCTATTTACCTGAATCGGTTAATGCTTTTCCCCATGGAGAAGATTTTTTAACAATATTAAAGAACACAGGGTTTAAGGAGACGCAATGCATACCGCTAACATTTGGAATAAGCTCTATCTATACGGGCAGAAAATAGTCATTTTATTGCTGGCTTGCTTCTTTTTGTCTGCTCACCTGCATGCACAACGGCGTGTAGGAATGAACATCCCGAACTACGATAATAAAAAATACAGTTACGGTTTTTTGATTGGCCTGCATAGCACTTCCTTCAAACTGCGCTATTCGGATGAGTTTATTTCCAACGATTTCGATACTTTACATAGTATTTTACCGCAGCGATCACCGGGTTTTTCTTTGGGATTTATTGTGAACAGAGGATTAAACGAGTTTTTTGACGTGAGGATACTCCCCAAAGTGGCTTTTTATGAGCACGATCTGGAATATAATTTTACAGATGAAAGCCAGATTAACCAGTTGAAGGAATCTACAGTGGTTGAATTTCCCCTGATGTTGAAGTATAAATCAACGCGAAGGAAAAATTCCAGGATGTATATGGTGGGTGGCGTTAAGCCGGCCTATTCGGCATCAGGAAGAACTGACCTTGACTCAGGGAATGAGTCCATCAATATACAACGGTTTAATATATCGACAGACTTTGGTTTTGGATTTGATATGTATTTTCCATTGTTTAAGTTTTCTCCGGAAGTGAGGTTTAGCAAAGGAATGAGTAACATGCTGACCGATAAAGTAAACATTTACAGTGAAGGGATATCGAGGTTATCTACAAATACAATTAACTTTTACTTACTTTTTCAATAATGATCAAAAGAAGAAAAGCATTGATTACGGGTGCTACTGCCGGGATTGGTGAGGCAACGGCCCGCTTACTAGCTAAAAATGGATTCGATTTAGTATTGACCGGGCGTCGGAATGACCGTTTGCAACAGATTAAAGAGGAGCTATCAGCGGATACTTCAATAGAAATTCTCCAATTTGATGTCAGGGATCAGAAGGCGGTCAATGAAGCGATTGATTCCCTCAGCGAGGAGTGGAAGATCCCGGATGTTTTGATTAATAATGCCGGAAATGCACACGGTCTTGATGTTTTTCATGAAGGAGACGTGGATGATTGGGAGGCTATGATTGATATCAATGTAAAAGGATTGTTGTATGTTTCAAAAAAGATTACCCCTGGTATGGTAGAGCGTAAATCCGGACATATTATTAATATCGGATCTATTGCAGGGAAAGAAGTTTATCCGAAAGGAAATGTTTATTGTGCGTCGAAATATGCGGTTGACGCCCTAAGTGAGGGGATGCGGATCGATTTAAATCCCTATGGCATTAAGGTGACCCAGATATGTCCTGGATTGGTGAATACTGAATTTTCTAAAGTACGGTTTAAAGGAGATATGGACAAAGCCGACAATGTTTATAAAGGGATGGTTCCTTTATATGGCGAAGATATTGCTGAAATTATTCTATTTTGTGTAACCCGTCCGGCCAATGTAAATATTAGCGACATGGTTGTTCTTCCCACCGCACAGGCCAGTGCCACTATTGTTAACCGTGAAGGGTAAACGTAAAATTTATAGCCAATAAAAAAGGCAGGTTCATCACCTGCCTTTTTTAATCTGCTTTTTACCTTTTAAAACCCAATGCACTGCCACCACAATAGCTTGTAGACCCATCAAAGGTGTAGGCAATGTAGTAGATGCCTGTTGTGCTACAGGGGTAAACAAATGCGGCTAATGCCTGGCCATCGTGTAAACTTGTACCGACTTTATTTCGCTGGGAATCATACAAGTTGATAACAATTCCATCTGTATTACCACCCGGGCCACATACATTGATCATATATTGCGTGCCTTTGGTGAAAACATAAGAGTACTCCACTTTATCTTTGTTGCCCCCCTGCCCATCTACTTTATAGCTTTTCAGGAAATTAAAACCGGTAGAAAGTTTGGGAATACAAGTATTCGTGTGTTCTTCCGGATTGCATTGCGATTGTGCATCAGACACTGAAAAAACCATCAATAAAGCAAAAATTGGATAAATAATTCTTTTCATCTTCGTTAATTTTAACCTATGATTTGTCCTCTAATTTCTGTTATAATGTTTGTTATATTGTTTGTAATTTCCGGTGTAATCGTGATGATACTTTTATTGTTATCATTCACAAACATTACTCCGTCAACTACCTCGTATGTCGGCTCACCTTTTTCGATAGTAATAGTTACTTTATCATACTCCGCCCACAGCGGCTTTAGACTATTTCCCAATGTTGCCATCGTAGGGTCTTCGGCATATAAATCCATCAGTAGTTTTAAGCTTTCGGTGACCACTTTTTGTTCGCCAATTGCATCTTTCATTTCCTGATTGTCGGGAACCTTTGCAGCCACCTGACAAGTTACATGCATTGCTTCCAGCCACCCGCCTATGAGCAGGTATACGCTCAGATTCGACCGGCCCTGTGATTGCAGGTAACTATTTATATTATTGAAATTTTGTGTGGTGATCAGCAATAAAGAATCCAGATTCTGGCTGTTGCTTGCTAATCTGCCAATTGTTTCAATATCAAAGAACTGTCCTATGCTCAGCCCGTCAGCCAGCTCTTTAATTGCCGACATATAGCCCAAGCCATCCTGATTTTGTTCATAGATATTCGTATATCCCAAATCCGTGCCATAAATTCCAAGGTTGAGTGCTTTTTGATAATTTGTATTGTATTTCGGTAAATTATCTGCAGAATTAAGAATAGAGACATCGTAATTGGTGCCTGATTCTTTCAGCATCATACTGATTTCTATGGGTGATGGGATTTGCTGCAATATAGCATTGATCATTTCCAAATCTACTGAGGGCTCACTATTCTGATCAATCGCTTCGAGCGATTTCAGGAATTCATCCTCGCTCGGTTTCTTTGGCCCGCAGCTAACTACCAACATCAAAATAAAGATTAAAGGTATAAATCTCATTGTTTCAGTTTTAAAGTCCAAAATTTAGTAAATCATTTGGATTTCGCAAACAATCTGTCATTTCTTAATCCATTGAATTTTCCCAAACCCTTCAATTATTTTCTTTAATAACTCAAAATACAGTGTAAAATACAAAATGAGCGTCATAATCCAAATAACTATTGCATCGAAAAGATACGTATCTACAAAAATACCAAAAAAGTTTTTCTTTGGGGCAAAGAAATGTGCGCGATAATCCAGTGGTCCATTTGGTTCAGGATTATTAAATACCGGTTTGTATTGCCTGATCAGTTTACCTTTATATTCAATAATCCTGTCTTTTTCGGTAACGTTGGTGACCAAATCGGCAAGACTCTCGTTATGGTACTTATTTTTAAATTCATTAAGGTTATAATCCATTCCTTCTTTCCCTTCAAAAAAAGCGATCATCTGCTCCTTTTTATCAACGGTATTATTGAAGAGCTTTTGATAATATTGTTTATAGTCATCCAGATAAGTACTCAGTTGCTTATCAATGATTGCATATTTCTCCAGTGTCAGATCTTGTGCTAAATTCAAACCTTGCAGCCCTTTGACAAATCTTTCGCCCTCCAGGTTTTCCCTTATGATTTTCAGATCCTTTAGAATGATGCGGTTTAATGAATCATTTTGTGCTTCAATATTTTCTGAAATAAATTTTCTCTTTTTCTTCAATTCTTCCACCAGGTATGCCGCTTTGTAGTCGGCCATCGCTTCTATTTTTTCGAGATTAAAATAGGGTGATTCATAGTAGTTGTTTTGAAATTGATGTACAGCCATGGCTTCATATGCCCACCTTGAAGCCATCATATCAGCAACGATGGGCACTTTTCCTTTGGTGCTGATGATTTCGTTGAGTTTGTCAAAACTAAACAACAGGCCACTCAAAATCATTTGAGGGATAAGAATGAGCGGTATAAGGACATAAACGGTGACGGCAGAATTAAAAGCTGAACTGATATTTAGTCCCATTACATTGGCCATAGCAGAAGTTGAAAACAGGATGAACCAAAAACTTAGTGTCATGCCGTGGATTTCCAGTATCAAGTTGCCCAATACAACAAAACAGAGTGTTTGTATCGCAGAGAGTGTAAAGAGGAGTATTAATTTTGAAGTGAGATAACTATTCCAACTCAGGTTAAGAAAAGACTCTCTTTTAAGTATTTTCCTATCGCGAATAATCTCTTCTGCGCTCACTGTTAGTCCCATAAACAAGGCCACAATGATACTCATAAGCAGGAATGCGGGTATATTATCATTAAAACGGTAGATGTATTCACCGCGATCCGGGGAGTTTCTGTACCGGATCACAAAAGTGAGTATAATGGCCAGTAAAGGGCCTTCCAGCAAATTAATCATCAGGTATTGCTTATTACTCAGCTTAGAAAGGAAATCGCGTGTTGTAAAAACAAATACTTGTTTGAGTTTATTTGGGATATTTAAGTTTTGAGGTGGCTTTTCAGTAACATCTTCAACTTTTTCAATTTTGAAATTTTCTTCAAATTGTTCGAACCAGTTGTTTGGATTTATCTTTCGTTTATTGGTTTCCTGGCCATATTCATCAACGACCTTGGCTTCAATGATGTTGAAAATCTGCTCGGGATTTACATTGCCACATATTTCGCATTGTCCACGTTGTTTGTCAACCTGATTGGTAATGGTCTTAAAGTAGGTGACTGCTTCAACGGGATTGCCATAAAACACGGGAAATCCCCCGGTATCCATCATATACATTTTATCAAACATTTTGTAAATGTCTGACGAGGGCTGATGTATAACCACAAAGATCAGTTTCCCCTTAAGAGACAATTCCTTGAGCAGGTCGATTACATTTTCAGAATCTCTTGACGACAAACCGGAGGTTGGTTCATCCACAAACAGTACGGCAGGCTCCCTGATGAGCTCCAGGGCGATGTTCAGTCTTTTTCTTTGGCCACCACTAATTGTTTTGTCCAGTACACTGCCTACGCGAAGATCTCTTCGTTGGTCGAGTCCCAGGCTTTCCAGGACTTCCATGACTCTTTTATCTAACTCTTCTTCCGAAAAATCAGCAAAACAGAGTTTGGCATTATAGTAAAGGTTTTGATAAACGGTGAGTTCTTCAATGAGCAGGTCATCCTGGCTTACGTAGCCAATCACCCCGTGAATTTTGTCTTTTTCTTTGTTTATATCAAAACCATTGATCCTGACATGCCCAACGGTTGGTTTTTCAATTCCTGCCAGCACATTGAGCAAAGTTGTTTTTCCGGCCCCACTGGCTCCCATAATACCAATAAGTTTGCCCGGACCTTCAGTGATCTCCACATTTCGTAAACCAAGTGCTCCATTCGGAAAGCGGAATTCATCGATTTTGCCATGGAATGATAGCTTGGTGGTGCTGATGTCTGCACTGAACTGCGAAACCATGTCGGAGTAGTAGAGTGCATCTCCACTAGGCGTTTTAAGTGTGCTTCCGTGCGAGAAGAGATAAATTCTCCCGGCTTGCATGATGAAGCCGTTGAGGACGATTTGTTCTGTGCCGAGGTGCCTGACAAAGTACATGTCTACACTTGGAACCTTTATAAATACGAGATTCCCTTTAATATTAGCGTGCGCATGAAGCACTTTTTGCTGGTCATCTTCAGTCGTAATCTCTGCCACATCTACAGGCTCGTTGTTATTAACGAGCATGACGTTCGGGATACTTAATTCGTCAACGTCTTCTTTAATAACAAAGGACTCAATGAGTTTGTACTCTTCTTTATCAATATTGAAAACGGTAGAAATGGTATTGATAATTTCCATTCGTTGCGGGGTGAAATTTTTGTCGGAGGCAACGAGTTCCAATATTTTAATAACTACAACTACTTTTTGTTTTTGAGTGAGGGTTTTATTGATTTTTTTTCCAATACCGAGGGTGCGTACAGAGTCTTTTACAGAAGTAAGCTTCTTCTTTTTTTCGGTTTTTTCTGCTTCTTCACGAGCCCCTTCACTGTACCCTGAAAATTTATCATAAAGACTCAGGTATTCGGGAATTGAATCGTGATCCAGTTCCTGTTTAAAAAAACCAATAACAAATTCCCTTTCTTTCGCAGATACACCACCATCTTGTTTAGTGATAATGGCAAAAAGTTGGGTTAAGGCTTTTAGTATTTCCTCGCTCATATTTTAGTCATAAGGACATTGCCCTTATTATTAATATGTTTTAAATTCAAACGGTACTTCAACCAATTCACTAAATTCCTCACCGGCTTCTTCCATATCTTCATCATCTTCATCAAAATACCAGCTTATTTTCATGCCTTCGATGTCTTCGAGTGCCATGAGCACATCCAGAATGAGTTTAGAAGAGGCGGTGTTGAAATATTCAAGTTTGAAAACGAATTCGGTTTCCGGATTAGGATCGTTGGAATATTCATCAAGCCAATCGAGTACAGGCTGATAAAAATCCGTTGAATCTTCGGGGAGAGAGCGTCCTGAAATTTCAAAAATACCATTACCCTTATCTAAAATTATTTTGGGGGTATCTTCTGTTCCTTCGAGGTTTAATATTTCCATAACAACTGTTTTATTTACAAAATTAATACTTACTCGGTTCTGTCGATCTTTGCTTTTAAACAAAAAAATGAATATTCATCATCTGTTTTGTGAAACTCATAGCCAAGGGGATTTCCTGATTTTCTGGCCATGTCCACAAACCCTAGTCCGGCACCACCTTTCTCGGATATTTTTGTTGTTCGAATAATATCTTTATATAAAGTTTTCAGACCATCTTTATCCAAGGCGTTCACCTTGTCGAGTTTTCCCTGTACAATTGGGATGTTCACATTTTTTATCGGATTACCAGACATGACTGAATATTCACTGTCTGTTTTTCCGATCATAAAGATAGCCGAAGAATCTTCAGCTCCTTCTTTTACAAGTTCATCCGAATGTTTCACAATATTTTGCAGACACTCGACCATGACATTAAAAACTTTCCTTTTAGTGCCTGAACTTTCTGCCGAGGAATCCATATTTCGTTCCGCCATCGCTAAAACGGATTTTATGGTCTCTTGAGTAAAATCACCTTCGTACAGCAGTATCAGGCTTTGTGATCTCATTGATTGATGTAAATCATAAATATACTTCATAACTGTACTTTTTAGTTTTGGTTTGGAAATATTTTCATGTTTCTAAAATTTTATTCCTATTAACAATACGTCATCCATTTGTTTCTCATCACCTTTCCAGGTTTCCCAGGACTCGTCAAATGCCTGATATACTTCGTTCATTTCTTTGTAGTGATGTTCAACGACTAATTCGCGTAATCTCCGTGGCCCATATTTTTTAATATCCGGACCTCCAAATTGATCGGGGAAACCATCACTACAGAAGTAAAATGAGTCACCTTCATTCAAATTTATAGTATGACACGTAAAATTAGTCTGGTTCTTGTAAATACCCCCACCAATTGCAAATTTATTTCCTTTAATTTCCATCATTTCGCCATCTTTCATTACATATAGGGGGCGATGGGCACCAGCAAAGGCCACTTCATTATTTTCTAAATCTATTCGGCAGATAGCAATATCCATCCCGTCTTTTGCCGAGTTGTCAGCCTGATCTTGTCTTAAGGTTTGTGTTACACCTTCATCCAACTGGTCAAGAATAATACCCGGGTCGGAAACTTTACGACTCCTGACAATGTCATTGAGGAGGAAGTAACCGATGAGGGATAATAATGCCCCGGGCACACCATGGCCTGTACAATCTACCGCCGCCATGTAGAGGTGTTTGCCCACATGAGCAAACCATGGAAAATCACCGCTAACAATATCCTTCGGTTTGTAAAGGATAAATGATTTAGGTAGCGTATGATGAATTACCGCATTGTTTGGAAGAATGGCATTTTGAATTCTTTTCGCGTAGTTAATACTATCGGCTATTTTTTTGTTTTTATTCTTTATTTCAAGCTCGATAATTTTCCGCTCGGTTATATCATGAGAAACGACTAATACCGATTCAAGATTTTTGGATTCATCATATTCAGGAATGGCATTGACCTGCATAATGCGGTCTCCGTCATTTGTCGGGAAATCCATTTCTGTAGCCACCGTATCATTATTATTGTTTACTTCTTCAACAATACTGAGCCAGCTGTCAATGATGCCCTTTTTGAGGTCAATCTCATTTAATTTCTGATTGATATAAGCAACGGGTTTATTTCCTGTATAACTTTCGATCACGGGATTGATGTAGCTGATTTTGTTATTTTCGAGCCGCGTGATGAGATCCGGTGAATTTTCTGATAACGCCTGCATTTTACTCCGCATACGTTGCTCTTGCTCAGCCCTTCTGCGTTCTGTAATGTCCCTTGAATTTACAATAATACCGTGGATGGCCTTATTGCTCATAAAATTAGTCCCTGTAGATTCCAGCCAGATGTAATTACCTTCCTTTGTCTTGTATTTGTATTGAATATTGATCTGTTCATTCGGATTTTCTTTAAGTTGAACAAACATATTTTCAAAGTCTTCCTGCATACTCGGACTCACCTTTTCCTTATCAGATGTTCCGATCATTTCTTTCTGACTATAGCCGAGGATAGGTTCCACAGAAGGACTTATGTAGCGAATACTTCCACTTTCCTCATAAATCGTAATTACTTCAGAAGCATTTTCAAGCAGGAGTTGCATCCTGTTTTGAGTACGATTCACTTCTTCTATTTGTTCTTCCAATTTCAGGTTAGACCTTTCCAATTCTTCCTGTGTGGCCTGCATTTCTTCGGCATTTTGCCTTAATACTTCCTGTTTTTCCCGGAGTTCCTCACTCATTGTCTGGGATTCTTCCAGCAGTTTGCGGGTTCGGTCATTTACTTTTATATTAAAGATCGTCCGGGCCAGGATTACACCGACATCCTTGATGAAGTTGATTTGTCGTTCCTCAAATTTCACCAACCCGGCTATCTCAAGCACACCGTAAACTTTTTCTTCAGCGATAAGTGGGATGATGAGGATGCAGGTGGGTTTCTGATCACCCAGGAGTCCGGAAGTGATGGAGACGTAGTTTGGAGGGACTTCCGTACGCATGATCATTTGTTTTTCGGCGACACACTGGCCTACCAGCCCTTCCGCAAAATTAAACCGTTTTTCATCGAATTTTCGTCTGTTATAGGCATATAGTGACTTTAATTCAACGGCTTTTTCTTCCACCTGATCATCTTCAGTAACGTATAATGCGCCTTGTACCGCATCAACTTTCTCAATCACATACTTGAGCACCTCATCTCCGAGTGTTTGAATATTGTCGTGGATCCGCAGGATGGCTCCAACGTCAGCCATCCCGGAAATAATCCAGTTGCGTTCTTTGTCCTGCAGGTCGGCTTTGACCAAGTTATCCCGCATGCTAATTAAAGACTGACCAAGGGTGTCTTCTTTGCTCATTGATTGGAAGGCTGTGTCGAATTTACCTTCTCCTATTTTCTTTGCGAAATCAGCTGTTTTTTTTAAGGTCTGAACCAGGCTATTAAGCGTGCGTGCCATAAGGCCAATTTCATCGTTTGATTTTTGCACAACCTGATCGGGTAATGTGCCATTCCCAAGCAATTGCAAAGTGGATTTCAGGTCAAGGAGTGGAGCGATCAGAAATTTTGAAAATGTAATGAAAAGCAGGCTCGAGAGCACGATGATGACCAGACCAAAAAGCACAAATTTGCTAAACAGTTGTTGAGAAATACTTCCAATTTCTGCCGTATTCATTTTTGCTACTAAGCCCCACTTAACATTAGGTATATATCGCCATATTGCAAGAACCTCAACGCCCTTGTTGTCAATGCTTATTCGCGATCCATTTTGACCCTGAAGAGCTCTTTTGATGAAAATGGCATGGGCACTACTGTCATAAGGAATAGGCTCGTATACCAGAGAATCTCCTCTGAAAGGAGCTAAAAAATGGATATCGTTACCCGCTTGTTTTGCAATAATTACTTCGCCCGTATTCCCCAACCCGGTTGTATCATTAAGAATCTGGTATATCTCGCCCATTTTAATCTCAATTACAATCACTTTTTTTCCTTCATTCGTTTCCAAAGGTGCACCACAGAATAATGTTTGTGTTTCCTGTTGGATTTCCCCAAAATAAATTTGGTTTAATGATTCCCGGGGCAGTTCCGTATCAAGGCTTGAGAAACGATTTACTACTTCACTTGAATGGATCAATCTTCCACCACCATCCAGAATATGAACACTTTTAAAATCATTTAGTTTTTTTATTTTTTGCAAAAAATCTTTTACTTGTTGATCTGCATTGCCAGAGAGGGTGTCAACAGTGTTGTTCATTAAAACAACAGGTAAGGATTGCTGCAGGAGGCTTATTACACTGTTGGATTGATCGAAGAACAGTTTTATTTGGTCTGCGCGATTTTTGGCTATAAATGACAGCGATTCTTCATGTTTTCTTTCTACAAAAGACTTACTGAGATTATAAGACAAATAACTAATAGCTAAAACAGTTATCACAATTACAATGATAACCAGCCCTGTTATTTTACTGCTAATTTTGATAAACATACGTATCGATATTAACTACCGGTTTTTTTTTGCCGTTGTAATTTTTGTTTTCTTTTATCTGTATCCTCTTTCGTTTCGCGCTTTTCAACGGGAAACAAAGAAGCAATATATTCAATGGACTTTTCGGCAAACTCCATTTCATTTTCTGAAAAGGCTTTAAATGAAGCGATTTCAACCACACCTGTTGTTTGGTTTTTGTGCCTCACCGGCATAATATACAAGTGTGTCGGTGAAGAAATACCCAGCCCAGAAACAACCTTCATGTAGTTTTCCGGGACTTCATTTAAAAAAATACTTTTTCCTTGTTCTGCTACCTGGCCGGCTAAACCTTCCCCAATATTAAATGTTTTTTTTCTTTCAACCAGATCATTTAAGGCATAACCGGCTTTAAAAATAAGCGTTTTTTCTTCCAATGAATAATAAACACCCTGACCGGCGGATAATTTTCCGCAAAGGGCAGTTAGCCACTGGTTTATTTGCTTGAAAGGATCTTTTTCGTTTTTCAGGTGTGCCAGAAAATCTACCTCAAGCTGTAAATCGTCTGATTGCTCTTTTTCTTTGGTTGCTTTTTTGTTTTCATTTTCGGCCTGTCTCTTTTGCGTGTAAATGATCAGTGGTTCCTTGTATTTTAAGAAGTAAATAAGGCTGCCCAAACCTGTTAATAGCGTAAAAAACATCAAAAAAGACAACGTAGTGAAGGCCGGTGAAGCCTTTTCAAAGTCCGAATAACTTAAAACCTGATATTCATATATAAGCACATTGCCAAGACTCAACAATGTATATATCGTATATAAGCTGAAAACCACAAAAACAGCTATAAACATT
>JAOUKJ010000354.1 GCA_029882675.1 Cyclobacteriaceae bacterium | reverse complement strand
CTCATGGAAATATATAGACTGATTTCAGAAAATATTATGAACTAAATTATGAACTAGGCGTTGTATCAAATACAACTACTATGTTTTGTCGTCTCATTACATCATACGTGATCATCAGGAGCCAGCCTTGTTGTTATTACAACCTTTGGCTGTAAATCATAATATTATTTCGGGTTTACTGGAATGGCAACCGACCATTATCATTGGAGAATGTGCGTTGGAGTATGTCTTCGACCGGCATATTAAAGTAGATGCCGCTGTAGTTACACATCATGTCAATCAATTCCGGAAAACGATAGAATATCAGACACCCGTAGAGATAATCCCGGTTAAAAATCAGACGATTTACTCAAAAGTCAATAAATATTGTAACTCCAAAGGCCTTCCGGGTATCAATATTATCAACCATTACGATCCGCTGTCAAGTCAAGAATTGCATAAAATGTCAAAAAATTTGTCAGTTTCAATATATGATGGGATAATGAAATACCACTTGATACGCAATGGGGTTTTTAGAAAATGGACCATCCCCGGAAAGCAGTATTTGTTGAATAGTCATATCTGTAAAATCTCCGGTTTGCTTAGAACAGGAGAAAGTACCTACCGGGCAAAAAATTACGGGAATATTACCGTGGAGTGTAATAGTGAATTTTGGGTTGGTGAAGTTATTTATTGATTATTACCCATAGCCTCCGCAATACCTGCTGTTTCACATATCCCGTCTCCTCCTTTTTTCGTATCTTTCTATAATACGTCATAGTGCTAATTTTTTTTTACTCCATGCAACCCGGAGAACTCCTTTTGCATCATTTATGTGAACGCAATTGAAAAAGATGTTGAACATCCACAGCAGGTCAGAAGAAGAGCTGATTGAGCAATGTAAAAAAGGCAACGAAAAGGCCCGCAAGGAACTTTACGACCTTTATGCAGACAAGATGTATGGCGTATGCCTGCGTTACATCCGGGAACCTGATACGGCCGAAGACATCCTGATCACTGCGTTTATGAAGATATTTGATAAGATTGATCAGTTTCAGTTTAAAGGAAGTTTTGAAGGATGGATAAGAAAGATCATGGTAAACGAAGCACTGTCTTTTATAAGAAAATCAAAAAACATGTACCTTGAAGTGGACATAGATATTGTTGAACACGAGCTGGATTTCGGGCAACTGGGATCCCAATTGGAAGCGGAGGATTTGATGAAAATGATCAACAGGTTGCCTACAGGCTATAAAACGGTGTTTAACCTGTATGCCATTGAGGGTTTTTCCCACCGGGAAATTGCCCATAAGTTAAGTATAGCTGAAAACACGTCCAAGTCGCAATTGAGTCGCGCCCGCGTGTTGCTTCAGAAATATCTGCTGGAAAGTGAAAAGATGTTGAAAGCGAAAAATATGCGATTATGAATAGCAGGGAATTAGACGAATTATTTAAGCAAAAGCTGGACAACTATCATCGTAAACCCTCCGATGCTGCCTGGGAGAGAATCAATAGAAAAGACAGCAAAAAACAGGCTGCATGGGTATATTATCTGGCTGTAGCTGCCTCACTATTTCTGATAGCAACTATGAGTTATTTCTTCTTTGCCGGTGATAATATTAGTCCGGAAGGCTTGGTTAGGCAGGACGTGACACACACAACCCCTCTGTCTCCGGAGAAAGACCCTGAAAAAAGCAGTCCGGAGCAACTTCAAATCCCAACAACGCAGTCCACCCAAACCAACGAACCATTGGCGCAGTCTGCACCAAATGAAAAATCAACTTCAGGCACTGAAAATATGGAGAAGGTATTGAAAAATGCCAAAGAACAAAAAGTGAGCACGGGGGAAGAATTGGAGGATGCCCGGGTTATGACCGCCTATCAGCCCAAGGAACTGATTGCGGTGGATGATGCCACCACCAATCCGGATGTTTTAGATATGGATAAAATTAGTGGCATAACCACACTGGATGAAATGCGTGACGGATTCCTGTCTGTACGGAATGATGATGCAACAATAGCAACTGAGCAAATCGTTACAACGGAGGTGGCCCGGGAAGAGAATACACGCGGGCTGAATCTGAAGCGGATGGTACAAGCAGCCCGGGAATTTAAAAATGACAATGGCAGCTGGGAGGCCCTCAGGGAAGCAAAAAATGATCTTTTGGCCCTGGGGAGAGGTAAAAAAGAAAACAATACAACCGATGAAAACGAATAAGAGCACACTATATATTACGACGCTGTTCGCAGTGATACTGAGCCTGACCAAAGTTATGGCCATGGAGGTATTTCAGGAGTCCCCGGCAACCGAAGATTCTGTGCGAAAGGAAAGTACAAGTGCCAGGACGGGCTGGATGCATCACAGCTTCAACTTTGATCTGGGATTAAATAATTATGTCAACAATTGGACATTTCCAGACGCTTCCAACGAGCCCTATACCCTCAAGCCCATTGGATCCTGGTATGTGGCCCTGAATTCAGTTAACAACAGCCGCATCTTTGGGCCCTTTTACATGGATTATGGGGGAGGGGTGAGCTGGTATAATTTTAAATTTGAGGATCCCATGATCAGGGTCTTAAAAGGGACGGACGCGGTGTTGTTTGAACCGGACGGCAATGCCTACAATAGCTATAAGAAGAGCAAGCTCACAGCAGCGTATATCAATGTATTTATGGTTCCCATTATTCATTTTAGTGATGGCCGTGGGAGCCGCTCATACCATGATTTTTCCAGGGAAGGATTCCGAATAGGTGCCGGGGCTTACGCCGGATACCGGGTGAGCAGTTACAATAAGGCCGTTTTTGATTCCGGAAAGAAAGATGATATGAAGAACAAGAGTAATTTTTACCTGTCTAACTTCCGTTACGGGGCCCGGGTGCAGGTGGGATGGAAGGCTACCGACGTGTTTTTCAACTATGACCTAAGCCCCCTGTTTGAGCCGGGAAAAGGACCGGATCTCAATGCTTTCAGCTTTGGTATTATCTTTTAACAGCGTACAAAACTCAAAATAAAATAGAAATGAAACGCACATTAACTGTATTGCTTCTGATCCTGGCGGTAGGGCTGGCTCAGGCACAGAAAGGAGAAAAGGACAACCACAACAATCATCATCGAATCAGGACCTACAAAGATTTTAAGCTCGACCTGGGCCTGAATAATTACCTGATCAAGGACAAGTTTCCAGATGCTACCGGTGAGATCTATACCCTAAAACCCATAGGTTCCTGGTATGTGGCTCTCGGAAGAGTGTACAGGTCATACCTGAACAGAAACCTCTATATGGAGTGGGGAGGAGATGTGAGCTGGTATAATTTTAAATTTGAAGAAGCGTCCACCATCCTGACCAAATTTCCTGACCGGGTGGAGTTCTCAACGGAAAGCCGGATGGACTATCAATCGCAGAAGAGCAAGCTGGCCGTCACTTACGTCAACGCAAGCATAGTGCCCATGGTAAAATTAGGAAAAAGCCGGAAAAGCCTGCGTATAGGCGCCGGGGTTTACGGCGGCTATAAAGTAGACAGCTACACCCGCTATGTATATAACTTCAACGGGCAAAAAGTAAAAGACCGGATCCATAGCAGCTATTTTATCGAAAATTTGAGGTATGGTTTCAGGGGTCGGTTGGGCTACAGGGATTTTGACCTCTTTGCCAATTATGACATGAACACCTTGTTTACACCCGGCAAAGGCCCTGAGCTGAATCCGGTGTCGGTAGGAATTTGTTTTTTAGACTTGTAGCCATTTCAGGGCCTGCCATCGCAGGCCCTAACCGTTGCACATAAGCCCGGTGCGGGTTATCGCCAAATAATACCTAACTTGCGCCGATGAAAAAAGAGCGCATCATTCTTATTGTCCTGGCTTGCGCAATGTTTACACATATCATGGACTTCATCATCATCATGCCCCTGGGTCCGCAGTTGATGCGCCTCTTTGACATTAAGCCTTCGGCATTTAGTTTACTGGTTTCAGCTTATGCTTTCTCTGCTTTCATTTCGGGAATTATTTCGGCTTTTTTTATCGACCGCTTTGATCGAAAAAAGAGTTTTATTGTAATTTATTCGGGCTTTGCACTGGGCACCCTGGCTTGTGCACTGGCCCCTACTTATTGGTTCCTCATAATGGCTAGGTCATTGACGGGCCTTTTTGGAGGTGTTGTTGGTGCATTGGTCATTTCTATTGTAAGTGACCTCATTCCCCTGGAGCGAAGGGCTGCAGGGATTGGCTTTGTCATGATGGCTTTTTCTGTGGCCTCCGTTTTTGGCGTGCCCTTCGGACTTTATTTCTCGGCCTTGTACAGTTGGCACTTTCCCTTTTATTTCCTGGGTGCAATGGCTGTGGTGGTGGCAATTTTGACCTATTTCATCGTGCCCAACGTAACCGGGCACCTCGAGAAATCGCTGAAAGATCATCCCGTAGATGCTTTCAAGCGTATATTAAAAAGCAGGAATGCCCGGATGGGCCTGTTGTTTACAGCCATGCTCATGTTGGGCCATTTTACCATTATCCCGTTCATTGCCCCTTATATGGTAGGTAATGTGGGCTTCACCGAACAGGAGCTCTCCTATATCTACCTGGTAGGCGGTGCCCTCACGATATTCACCTCGCCCTGGGTGGGCACGTTGGCCGACCGCTATGGCCGGTTGAATATTTATACCCTGTTTGGTTTGTTGGTGATTATTCCGGTACTCTGGATAACGAATATGGGGCCCACTTCATTGGGACTGGCTTTGTTTGTAACGGGCATTTTTTTTGTTTTTGCCAATGGACGGATGGTGCCCTCTACCACCATGGTCACATCGGTGATTAAGCCTGAAAACAGGGGGGCTTTTATGGGCTTGCGCACTTCTG
>JAOUKJ010000018.1 GCA_029882675.1 Cyclobacteriaceae bacterium | reverse complement strand
TGGGTGTGGGCAGGCCTTCGCCCAATTGCTCGAATTTTGATTTCCAGGGCGTGTCTTGCCCCTGTGCTAAAAAACACAGGGCAAAAGCCAGTAGTGACAATGTTATTTTATACATTTTTCTCATATTAATATTTAACAGTTTACCAGAATTTATTTTGGAGCATCAGCATGACAGCTATTCCCCCTCCTGCCGAAGATATGATCATTTTCCAATCCCGACGTCCTACGCTAAGCAAGTCCACAAAGATAAAACTACTGAGCAGAAAAAGGAGTACAATTGCAATTTGACCAATTTCTATACCTATATTGAATGAAATCAGTTGTGTGACAATGGTTTCTTCTTTGCCAAGCAGACTTCTCAGGTTGTTTGAAAATCCCAGGCCATGGACCAGTCCGAAAAATACAGCAAGATAATAATTGAGGTTCGTTCGCTTCGGTTTAATGGAACTGTCCTTGTGGAAAAGATTGGTAATGGCCGTGATAAAGATCGTGAGGGGTATGAGAAATTCAACAAGTTTGGTGTCTACGGTGATGACTTTCAGCGTGGCCAGTGCCAGTGTGAAAGTGTGACCAATCGTGAAGGCCGTAACCAGGATTAATATTCTTTTCCAGTCCCGAACCAAATAAATGGCACAAAGTATGATAATAAACACAATATGGTCGAACCCAGCCATATCCAGGATATGTTCAAGACCAAGATCGAAGTAGAGTTGAAACTGAGACATGGGATTTTATTTATTTTTGCGAGTATAATGTATATTTTTGAAAAAAAGTAACGAGATTAACATCAATGGGAAAGTTTATATTATTAGCGGTCATTTTTCCACTGTCACAATGGTTTCATCCCTTGCATATTACCATTTGTGAGATTGAGTATGACGATGAACGAAAAGCACTGGAAATTACCCAGCGGGTATTTCTGGATGACCTGGAACTGGAAGTGAGGAATGAGCGGGCCGATCCTGATCTGGATATTCTCCAGCCGGATAATGGGCTTACTGTGGATGATTTGCTGAAAGAATACATGAAAAAGCATGTGAAAGTGTCTCTGGAGGGTAAAGAGCAGGTGTATCATTATCTGGGACATGAAGTAGAGGGTGATGCTGTTTATTGCTACTTTGAAATCCTAAAGGTACGTAAAGTGAGATCAGTGGGATTGTTTAACGATATCTTAATCAACACCCATGATGATCAGGTCAACCTGGTACATGTAGAGGTGGATGGGGAAATTAAAAGCATGAAACTGTACAGTAAAGTGAGGAGTGATGAAGTGGTATTTGAATAAGCTTGTTTAGTTTTATTGATTTCAAATTGCATAGAAATTTAAAACACAGATTATTTCTTCAAAGGAAACTCCTCATGCACTATCCATTGAGTGCCATCGTGTTTAAGCAGAGAAAATGCATTGACCGGGAAGGTATATTTTATTTCTTGTGCGCCTAATTCTTCCCATGCTTTATGAAAGTCCTTTTTTCTCAGGTCGCGGAAGGCAATCGTGAGGTGGGGAGTAAAGCCTGTATTTTTCCTGCCACTATCCGTTATTTTTAGTTTTTTTCGAATAATTTCCACAATATCTTCCCTGAACTGGATCAATTCATTCGGTTTATTAACGTCAAGAAACAGGACCCGTGGAGGGAAACAGCCAAATCCATTGACTTCCAGTGTAAAAGGCGCCGTTATATTGCATGCCGATGAAAGGTGATTGGTAAGCTGTTTTTCGCGGTCTTCACGCCACTTGAATGGCATGTGTAATGTGATGTGTGGCGGCGATTTTAGTGCGGCCGTGGTTTGGTATTTTTCTGCCATGTAATTCTTCAGTTCCCACCCTTTATCATAGAGGTCTCCGCTTGGGACTAAAGCGACAAAATAGAGTGCTTTTGTTTTTTTATCATGAGAGGATGGCATCGATGTCCTCTTTGGTGAGTGATTTTATAAAGCTTTGCTCGGCGCTGATCAGTTCGGTTGAGAGTTTGAGTTTTTTTTGTTGAAGTGTAAGTATTTTTTCTTCTACAGTGTTCTGCGTTATAAATTTATAGGCAAAAACTTTATTTTCCTGGCCGATGCGGTGAGTTCGGTCTATGGCCTGGGCTTCTGCCGCAGGATTCCACCAGGGATCGAGGATAAAAACATAATCGGCCTTTGTGAGGTTGAGCCCCACGCCACCTGCCTTCAGGGAGATGAGGAATATGGGAATATTGGGATCAGACTGAAAGCGCTCCACCTGTGCCTGCCTGTCTCGCGTGGAGCCATCGAGGTAGGTAAACGGAATGCCTTCCTTTTCGAAATGGTCTTTGAAAAGGTGCAGATACCTTACAAATTGGCTAAAAATGAGTATTTTATGATTTTTGTGAATCACCGATTCAATCATTTCCAGCACATCATCCATTTTGCCCGATCCGCCCTTATACTGGTCATCAGTCAGGATGGGGTGGTTGGCAATTTGCCTGAGTTTAGTCAGGCCCTGTAATACCATGAGTTGGCTGGCCCCCAATCCTCCGGTATTTATTTCCTGGAGTATTTGGTTTCTGTAAAAGGATTTCACCTCGTTGTAGTGTTCTTCCTGTTCCGGGGTCATGGTGCAGTAGTGGAGGTTCTCCACCTTTTCAGGCAGTTCGGTGGCTACCTGCGATTTCTTGCGCCGCAGGATAAAGGGTTTGATCATCGAACTCAGCCTTTCTATTTTCTTTTCGTCATTTTTCTTTTCTATGGGTTTTAGAAAAATGTTTTTAAAGAATGATTTGTTGCCCAACAAGCCGGCATTGATAAAGTCCATTTGTGACCAGATGTCCATGGTACTGTTTTCAAGGGGTGTTCCGGAGAGAATCAGTTTGTTTTTTGACTTCAGATAGCGCACAGCTTTAGCTATGTTGGATCCCGGGTTTTTTATGGCCTGTGATTCATCCAGTATGGTGTAATTGAAGTAATACCCTTGTAAGACATCAATATCCAGCCTGACAATACCATACGTAGTGAGTATCAGGTCGTATTTGGCAAACTGTGCCGGATCTTTTTTTCGCAAGGTACCGGTGTAGACAAATACTTTCAGTTTAGGCGTGAATTTTTCAGCTTCTTTTTGCCAGTTGTAAACCAGGGAGGTAGGCATCACCAAAAGGGAGGCATTGAGGGCCCCTTTTTCTTTTTCCGATTGCAACAGGGCCAGCGTTTGAACGGTTTTACCGAGCCCCATGTCATCGGCAAGACAACCTCCAAAATTATACGCTTGCAGGAAGCGCATCCAGTTATATCCTGATTTTTGATAGGGGCGCAAGGTGCCTTTAAAGCCCAAGGGCATGTCAAAATCATCTATTTCTGTAAAAGACCTCAGCTTTTCAAGTTTTTGACTCAGCGTTACCTTGGCCAGGTTGCCAGATTCCAGCTCTTTGATCAGGGCCACGTGGTGTTTTTTTAGTTTTTTGTCACCTGATTGCGGATCATCCTGCATCAGGGCAAAAACCTCGCTGTATTCAGAGATCCAGCTGTCCGGGATTACAGCGATTTCCCCATTGGGCAATTCAAACTCATATTTTTTGCTCAGAATATGTTTTTGTAATTCTTTGAATTCGATTTTGTATTCGCCAAACTCTATTACGGCCTTAATATCGAACCAGTCGATACTTTCTGTAAACTCGATCTGTATTTTTGACTCCCCGTAGAAGTATCTTTTTCCATCAGTTTGTTCCTGCTCCAGAATAAATCCATTGTCTTTTAAGGACTGGCTAAAAACATTGAGCCAGTCGAAGGCCTTGTTTTTATGCATAACCGCTTTGGAATGTCTGAATTCCAGGCCCATTTCACTGAGTCGGGCCAGGGTGTTCTTTTCAAAAGTCAGCTCCCTGTTGATACGATGGAAAACATAATCATCGTCATTTTTTTCCACCTTCACATTTACTACGCCTGTTTTATCGGCCTTGAAACGAAATTTTCCGTATTGAAAATGAAGTTCAAAAACCAGTTTGGTGTTTTCCGGTTCCTCTGTTTCAGGAGCCCCAAATAGTGCGGCTGGCTGGGCCTCTTGTAACATGTATAGCTTTAGTACAGGTTTTGGCTCATAGCGTTCAGCATTAATTTGAAATCCCTTGGCATAAACATCAAATGAAGCAATAAGCGGAGCCACAAATTTCGTAAAATAGGTTTCTTCAACCTGTCGGGGTATGACAATGAATTTTTTATTCAGGAAAGGTTGAAGTTTTTTTCCATCAAGGTCTTTCTCGAAAGAAAACAATTTACCATCCAATACCAGCCAGGCCGGTGTTTTACAAATAATGAAGGCCCCTTTGTATTGAAAATCAAGTTTTTGACCATCATGTTTTATGGTGGGAAAATAGTGTGTATTTTCTTCATTTCTTCTAAAGTGAAATAGAACACTGGCTTTTTTGCGTTGCACATCCAGTTGTTTCCATGCGGGCTCACCATCGTGCCCCATTTCGTAGACCATTTTTCCAGCCAGATTTTCCAGAATCTTGGCGCGTCTGATTTCCAGGTAATTATCTATTTCACGTTGTATTGTAGCATTGCCATTTTCCTGATTATAATACTTAAGAAAGAACTCCTCGGGCTTCTGGATCTTTTGAGAAAATCGCCTGATGACAGCTTCTTGTTGAATACTATCCATCAACTGGATGAGGCGATAGTCTTTATCGTCCAGTCCCCTGGCGAAATCACTTGCATTTTGAGCAGAAATATTTTGGTGCTGATAGGTCAGTTTACCATTTTCATCAAGATGTACTACGTATGATTCAAACAAATATCCGAGATATTCATGCTGAAACAACGAGTAGATGACCTGAAAAGGCTGGGTAGCCGATACATTCATAAAAATTTCACTTAACTAACCTGCAAATTAAGGCATTTTTCACCGAATCACCATTTTAGAATGAAGGAAATAAACACAGGAACTGATTAAAATCATTATTTTCATCACAACTCTTCGATGGAGTGATACCGCGTGGCCAGTGTGGCAGGCCTAAAAGAGATGAGCAGGGTAAGGGTGATGATTGACAGGGCGATATAAATGAAATCCGGCCAGGCCATCCTCACGGGATAATAGTTTTGTACAGCGGTGGCCATGCCCATGGAGATCAACCCGACTGTCCCTTGTAACCAGCACACCAAAGCGCCGGTGAGCAGTCCTGCAACAGCTCCAAATCCTGCGATAAGCATGCCTTCCTTAATGAATATGTTTCTGATGAGGGAAGCAGATGCACCCATGGAAAAAAGAATGGATATATCTTTTTTCTTTTCCAGGGCCAGCATACTTAATACAAAAAAAATATTGATGGATCCTACACCTAATATGAGAACCAGGGAAAGAAAAGTGAAGAGTTTTTCCATTTTTAACAGTTTAAAAAGATCAGCATGTTGCTCTTCAGCATTTAAAACAGTAAAGCCTTCACCTAAAGCTTCCCGGAGTTTTGCCTGTACGTCATAGGGTGAATGTTCTTTGCTTGTTTTTATCTCGAGGGCTGTCCTTTTCATTCCGTAGTCAAGTAAGTCCCGGGCAAATTCCAAGGGTACTAAAATGTAATTTTCATCAATGCTTTTCTCAATGGAAAAAACAGATGAAGGCAAAATGCTTCTTTTGCTGTACAGTTCAGCGGGATTTAATCGGCCGGGCTTCACATCTTTTATATAATGAATCTGTAAGGCATTCATCTCATTGCCGGGTTGTATGTGTAAATAAAACTGCACACCTTCCCCAACAATGGCATAAGGAGTGTTGTTTTCCATCAATTTATATTCCCCATGTACAATGGAATTTTCGAGGCGATTGTCAGTCATAAAATCCTCACTTACCCCTTTCATAGTCACGACCATTTCTGCCCCCTGGTATTTCACATAAGCATAATCTTCAATGACTTCCGTCACCAGTTCGACACCTTCAACAGCATTTACAGCGTTTTTTAGTTCATCGGAATACTCAAAGGATTTGCCTTTTATGACTTCTATCTTTATTTCCGGGTCGAAGGCGTTGTTTAATGAGCGAAGCAGGTCACCAAGACCGTTGAAAAAAGAAAGGACGATGATCAGTGCGGCACAACACACTGCTACAATGGCTATCGAGATATATGAAAGCCAATTGATGAAGTTCTTTTTTTTCCGGGATACAAAATACCTTTTGGCGATGTAACTGGATAAATTCACGGAATGGGATTTTAATTCTCTTTAGCGGGAGGAATATGCAGATTTTTCAGGATGTCTTCCAGTCTTGCTGCATTTTCTTCTACTTCGTCAATATAAAAAATAAGCTCAGGCACTTTCCTTACCTGCTTGCCAATACGCTGGCCAAGCATATTTCTAATTTCACTTTTGCGCTCATTTATCATGTTGAATATTTGTTCGCGGTCTTTCACCATCATAAAGCTCAAATAAATTTTGGCAACGCTGAGGTCTGGTGAAGCCTTAACATCCATCACGGTGACCAATTGTCCTCCCAGTATGCCTTTTTTATCAACCTGAAAGATGTCACTTATTTCTTTAAGAATAAGCCTTGAAAATTTTTTTTGTCGCTGACTTTCCATATCCTGCAAATATCAGATTAAATTTACTTTTTTTTCTGATTAATCTGTTTTTGTATTAATTTTTAATTTTCAACTAACGCGCACAGACCTTGTTTAATTACCTGAAAATAAACGACCCCTTTCGGTTTATCGTCATTATATTTTTGTTATTATTGGTGCGGTTACCATTTTATTTTTACGGGGGTATTACACAACAGAATGAACTGCAGTATTTATTACTCGGACAGAAGGTATCAGAAGGATTCTGGCTTTATTCGGAAATATACACATCAATAGGCCCACTCGCCGGATGGTTATATGGATTGCTCGATTTTTTATTTGGATCATCACTGGTGGCGCATCACATATTGAATTTCCTGTTGATAGCTATTCAGTGTTTTTTGTTCGGCAAACTGATAAATGGCAATAAAGCTACCTTTGAGCAAACCGCCATACCCGTGCTTTTATTTGGACTTTTCATGTCTCTTTCGCCGGCATCCTACACCTTGTCTCCATTTGTGCTTGCCCAGACGTTTATTTTGCTTGCCCTAAATTTCCAGTTTTCTCATTTGGAATTCAGGATCAAGCGCGATGAGAAAATATTTGCCATTGGTATTTATTTTGCCATTGCCGCTTTATTTATGCAAAGTCTGACCATATTTATGGGCATATCTTTCCTGATTTTTATTCTTTTCACCAATACATTACTTCGGAGATACTTTTTACTGGCGTATGGATTTATTCTGCCAATACTTCTTTTGCCTACAATATATCTGCTAAAAGGCCATGCCGGGGACTTATATCTTGTGGTCATTGGTTTGTTTGACCAGGGGGTAGTCAATGGATTGACTGGTCTGGGAAAAGTATGGATTGTTCCGGCAATATATTTCTCGTTTTCAATACTTGCAATTGCAGCATCAGGACGGTTTAGTAACTATCAATCCACACTGATTCAGGTTATGTTTATTTGGATGGTTTCATGCGGATTGATTTTTTATCTTTCTGATGGAGGTTCTCCAATACTACTTCATTTATTTACCCTTCCTGTAGCATTTTTCACCACTCATTTTTTTCTTATTGTAAAAAGGAAGCGGTTGATAAATATTGCTTTTTATTTCCTCTTGTTTTCTATTGTAGGGACGAACCTGTTACATGTTTACAGGCCTTCCGGTTTTGATGCTTATTTGGGTAATGAGGAACGACTTACCGAGAATAGCTGGACTGATACGGTTGAAGGTAAACGAATTCTGGTATTGGGGCCGCAAGTTCATTATTATTATAAGGCAAAGCATGCCTCCAGATTTTTTGATTGGCGATTGTCGGAAAAATATTTCACATCAACCCCTGATTACGGAAATATCAGTGAGGTTTTCCAAGGGATTATGACTGATTTTCCAGACATTATCATCGACGAAGATAACCTGATGGGAAAATTCATGCCGAAAATTCCGGAGATACGAGAAAACTACGAGAAAATACCCGGAAGGCCAGCGTGGAAAAAAATATAATCAACAATTAATCAACAATTAATTTTCCCAACCCTTCTTTGATGCCTACCACCTTCAAATTCTGTACTAAAGAAGGCGTTTGTAATGTCTTTTGCAGTCTCCGGACTCACAAAACGGGCAGGCAGACATAAGATATTGGCATTATTGTGTGAACGGGCCAGTTGGGCCAATTCTTTTGTCCAGCAGATGGCTGCACGGATATTTGGATATTTATTGGCCGTCATGGCCACACCATTTCCACTCCCACATATCAGGACGCCCAGTTCACATTGGCCGGATTGGACAGCCGCAGAAACAGGATGTGCAAAATCAGGATAATCGACAGATTCTCCATTATTCGGGCCAAAGTCCTTAACTTCAATACCTATCGAGGTAAGTAATGCAATGATATCTGATTTCAGGTCAAATCCGGCGTGGTCTGATCCGATGGCAACGGGTTTAGTCATTTTAAGGATTTTTTCGTAACTGGATTTCTTGTTGTTCTTGCTGTTCTTGTTTTGCCTGTTTACGTATCACGGATCTGGAGATCATTATACTGATTTGGTAAAGGAAAATCAGCGGGACACCAATAAAAATTTGAGTGAAGGGGTCGGGTGGAGTAATCATGGCCGATAAAATAAAAATAACCACAATAGAGTGCTTGCGATATTTTATCATCAGTTCAGGTGTGACAAGACCTACCTTCGTTGTAAAATAGGTAACAATAGGCAGTTGAAACAAAATACCACTTCCCAAAACCAAAATAGCCACGGTAGTCACGTAATTGGTGATGTCAAACTGATTTTTTACTTCAGCATAAACAGAATAATTGGCGAAGAAGTTAACCGCTACAGGGGTCACGATATAGTATCCAAACAACACACCGATGGAAAACAATAAGCTTACAAAGAAAACGGCACCCTTGGACACATTTTTCTCATTGGAATAAAGGCCGGGACTGATAAATCGCCATATTTCAAAAAACACGTAGGGGAAAGAAATAATGAAACCGCCAATAAAGGATGCAGTAACGTGCATCATAAACTGCCCCATCATTTGCCTGCTTTGGAGTTCAAACGGAAAATCCCCAAAACAAAGGAAATCTAAACTAACCAGGTCACCTAATTTGCACAACATTCTGAATGTCCAAAAGTCAGTTTGTGTGGGTGCAAAGATGATGGTGCCAAAAAGAAAATCTTTGGCAATGAACAGGCCCACCGTAAAAACAAGAATGGCAATGGTAGAACGCACAATGTGCCAACGGAGCTCTTCGAGGTGCTCCAAAAAGCTCATTTCCTTTTCCTGGGGTATTGCGGGTACTTCTTCGGTTTCCTCCGTCATAATTATTTATATAAAGGGAATGAGTTCATCCAATTGTTAATTTCCGACCTGGTTTCCTTGATCACATCCTGATCTTCACTATGTTCAAGAACACGATCTATGAGTTGTACGATTTTCACCATGTCATTTTCCACCATACCACGCGTGGTTACTGCAGCTGTCCCCAGCCGCATACCGGAAGTGACAAAAGGAGACTCTTCATCAAAGGGTACCATGTTTTTGTTGATGGTGATATCAGCTTTGATGAGTGTTTCTTCAGCTGTTTTTCCCGTAAGTCCTTTTGACCTTAAATCGATAAGCATCATATGATTGTCTGTCCCATCAGAGATTATCTGATATCCACGTTTTACAAACTCGCCCGCCATAGCCCGCGCATTTTTAGCGACTTGTACTACGTAGTGCAGGTAGTCATCAGACAAGGCTTCCTTAAAAGCGACTGCTTTAGCGGCGATGACATGTTCGAGAGGGCCACCCTGTGTGCCGGGAAAAACCCCGGAATCGAGTAGGGAAGATATCTTCCTCAATGAACCTTTTGGTGTTTTGAGCCCAAAGGGATTTTCAAAATTTTCACCGATCATGATCATACCACCGCGGGGACCGCGCAGGGTCTTATGCGTGGTAGTTGTGACAATATGACAAAAAGGAAGGGGGTCGTTAAGCAGGCCCCGGGCAATTAGCCCTGAGGGGTGTGATATGTCTGCGAGCAATAAAGCTCCAATGCTGTCGGCTGTTTCACGCAGCTTTTCATAATCCCAGTCTCTGCTATATGCAGACGCTCCACAAATGATGAGTTTGGGTTTTTCTTTTTTTGCTGTTTTGTCCAGCTCGTCCCAATCAATGAGGCCGGACTCTTTTTCTACGCCGTAAAAAACAGGCTGGTAGAGTTTACCTGAGAAATTCACAGGTGAACCGTGCGTGAGGTGGCCACCGTGTGATAAGTTAAATCCAAGTATTTTATCACCGGCATTTAAAACAGCCAGCATGACGGCTGCGTTAGCCTGAGCTCCTGAATGAGGTTGTACATTGGCCCAAACAGCGCCATATAATTCCTTCACACGGTCAATAGCCAACTGCTCGATCTCATCAACGACTTCACAGCCCGCATAATACCTTTTGCCGGGTAGGCCCTCTGCATATTTATTGGTCAGAACACTTCCCATGGCTTCCATGACCTGGGGAGATGTGAAGTTTTCGGAAGCAATCAGCTCAAGGCCATCTTGCTGACGTTTTTTCTCTTTTTCTATTAAATCAAATACTGTATTGTCGCGATCCATGCTTTGGAATTTTAATAATGGCCGCAAAAATAAGATAAAGGCTTTAATATTCCATGACCTCGATAAAATAGTTTCCTTTATAGAAGTAAGGCGTCGGGATCAGACGCAAGAAGTAAAGGGGATGGCCAGACAATTCGGCTCCATTTTCAGGTCTAAAGATTAGAAAGCAAGGCCTTATTGCTTTTTTTCAGGATGAATCATTCGATAAGCTGACAGTATTGTTCATACCTTTTGATGACTTCATCGACATAGGCTGTGATAGCTTCACCCCTACAATAGCCATACTTTACGACCTCATGACGGAAATGGCGGGGTTTGGCTTTCATCTTAAGGGCCTCACTTACATGGTTACCCCAAAGGTTGGGATTCATTTCAAATGCGTTGGCCAGGGCGACGGCGTCCTGAACATGACCCAGTCCGGCATTGTATGAGGCCAAAACAAACCGGGTGCGTTCAGTGGAGTCGGTTATATGTTTTTTCCAGTATTTGTCGAGGTACTGCAAATAACGGGTGCCGGCCAGAATGTTTTGATGGGGATCCTGCAAATTGGAAGCCCCAAAGCGCTGGCCTGTTGCCGGCATCAATTGCATCAGGCCCCGGGCTCCGGCCCAGGATTGTACCTTTGGCTGAAAACGACTCTCCTGATATATTATCGAGGCAACCATTTTCCAATCCCAACCCAGTGAATCGCTGGCCTGCCGGATGATCTCGTCATATTCGGAAATCCTGTTTCCTGAAATGGAAGAAAAATCACTTTGAGCCCTTTCTAACATATTGCGGCTCACCTTGAAATACCGATTGTATATTATGCTGTGCAACGAACTGCTTTTGATTTCATCCAACCAGGTATTTGTCGCGTAGAGTAGGGCTGGTGCATTTTTCCGCATGGCCCAGGCAATTTGCTGGGGAAAGCTGATGGGGGTTTCAACATCGAGGTCAGGATAAAATGCCGCATTGACCAAAGCGATGGCTTCGTCTGCTACGGTAAGAGCTATTTCTTCATTGAGAACTTTTCTGATCAGGTCTTCCGTTTCAAGTTCTTCACTTTCTTCCACAATGATAATGTCACCACCTATTTCTTCGGAAAGGTGCCTCAATCGTTGTACAAAAGCAGAGCTTTTCCTGACATTTACCTTTTTTTCTATAAGTTCCACCTGATCCCGGATGAGGTGTTTGTCTCGTTGGGCAGTGTACATTTTTTGCCAACCCGATGGTTTTTTCTGTACCAGTACCTGACGAGAAGTGAATAAGTAGTGGCTAAAGGCTACCTTTTTTTTTCGCTCATTGGTTACTGTGAGGAAAAATGCGATAATGTCGCCTTCGCCTTTGTTGAGCATGTCGAAAGCTTCATTAATGGACGTGGTGATCTTTATTTCCAGTTCTACACCGATTTTTTCGCAAAAGCGCTGTAATAATTCATACTCATAACCCATGGGCTGACCCCGATAAATAAAATAGCTCGTTGAGCTGTTATCAACAATGGCCGTTAACCTGCCCCTTTCTTTTATTTGATCCAGATCGAACAGGATGGGTGGGGAAGAGGTATCTGTTTCTTCAACGTTAACGTGGTCAGTCGTTGTACAACTTAACAAAAGAAGCACAGCAGAAAAAAAGTAAAAACTAGTGCGCATAATATCTAAATATAAGAAACCAGTCTTTCTTTTTCAAGGGATAAAGGGCTTTTGGTGTATAATGAAACAGGAAAGTGTATTTTTACTTCAGATAATTAAACCTTTAACCATGGTTACATTTAGAAGGAAGTAACTTTTTCTGTTGTTTTACGCAATTATAGAGAATGGAATCAGGGGGAGGATTGACATCGTTATAAAATTGAGACTTGCAAAAGGTTTAAATTGGTGATATATTAAAGTATTGCGAAGGATATGAGCGTTTTTACTAAGTAAATGTCTCTACATTATTCTACGTAGTTGTACTTATGGTATGTATAGAAAAAGGTCATATATTGATTAAACCGATGACCATTGGCTCTTTTTATTGTTTTCTTACCAGCCCTCAAAAGCACAAAATAAAATAGTACTGAGGTGTTCGTTACATTAGTACCCCGGATTAATTTTAATGATGACATTCATGCGATTAAGTTGCTACATTATACTCATTTTTTTATTTTCACCTCACGCACTGCGGGCACAGGAAGGCCTGGATAGCCTCAAAATATTGGGCCTGATAGACCAGGCGGAGAATACCTATTTGAATGATCCGGATTTGGCACTGGCCCTGGTGACTGACGCATTTGCCCAGGCTGAAGAATTAGATTCGGAATATTTAAAAGGGAGGGGTCATTTTGTGTTAATGAAAATACACTGGTCCAGCGGAAAATATAGTCTGAGTACTGCTTATGGTTATATGGCAGCAGCGGAATTTAGAAATATTTCCAATGATTACGAATCAGGCAGGGCCTTGCTGGGCGTGGCCCGGAATTTTATTGATATTGATGATTTTAAGGAAGCTAAAAGGGTTTTCAACAAATTAAAGCCTATGGTGACAACGGGTTCAGGACTCGAAGTCTCCTATTTCAGGGAGTTGTCACTTTTGCATTTGCGTATAAGACAATATGACTCATCCTTATACTTCATAGACAAGGGATTGCCGTTATCGGCCAGTAATGCAGATCCCGTGAGTACCAGCATATTTCATTCCAGAAAAGGCGTACTCTATTATTTACAGGGAGAGTATGAGAAAAGCATTGAGCAACATAAAATTGGTGTAAAACTTGATAGCACGCTAAAAAACTACCGGGGATTGGGAATATCAAGTTTGGGTGTTGCACGTTCTCTTTTTAAACTGAAAAAATATGAGGATGCCCGTAAGATGGCTCAAAATTCAATAGAGCTAAGTAGTCGGTTTAATGCCTACCATAACCTGATCGATGCCCATAGACTCATGGCTGATATTCTTGAATTCAAAGGACAGGCTTATGAAGCATTGCAAGAAATGAAATTGGCTTTTGAGGCTGAGCAGGGTCATGATGATTTTGCCCAGTCTAATTGGAGAGCAGAGCTTAATGCCATTCGGGCCCTGGAGGAAAAGAATAAGGAATTTTATCTTTTGCAAAAGGAAAATGAATTACGCACACAAGAATTAAAAGGTCAACAGATATTCCTTACTGTCCTTATTTTGGCACTGGTCTTACTGGGGGTAAGTGTAATTCTATTATGGAGGCTTAGGAAGAACCAAAATTATGCCAACCAGTTATTAACATTTAAGAATAAGGCCATTGAACGGCAAAAAGAGGAACTGCAAAAGCAAAAGGAGCGGTTGCAGGAAATTAATCAACAAAAAACGGCTATCATGGCTTTAATAGGACATGATCTGAGGGGGCCTGTTGGAAATTTACAGACTATTTTGGATATGGTTACCCAAAAAATCCTCACGAATGAAGATTTTTTGGCCCTGGCTGACAAGATCAAAGGCACTTTGAGTGTATCACGGCATACGCTGGAAAATCTGCTCAATTGGTCCCTTCATCAGATGGAAGGAATTGTTACTGATATTCAACGGCTAAATATTGTTGAGCAAGTAGACGAGTCGTGTCGCTTGTTGGAAGATTTGGCTGAAAAAAAAGGTATTAAAATAGAGCGAAATATGAGCAGTCCAACATATGCGTATGCCGATAAGGATCAGTTACTGATCATTCTGAGAAACCTGATACAAAATGCAATAAAATTTTCCCGGGAAAATGGCAGCGTGCTTATAAATGACACGTCAGAAAAGGGGTTTTTAAAAATTGCCATAACGGATTTTGGCATGGGAATGTCTGATAAGGAAGTGGAAAAATTGTTAAAGGCAGATCATGTCATTTCAAAGCGAGGCACACAGCAGGAAAAGGGGACTGGCCTGGGTATAAAACTTTGCAAAGATCTCATCAAAAAAAACAATGGCATACTTGAAGTTACAAGTGTAGCCGGTGAGTTTACGAAAGTGATTGTGTCTCTGCCAAAAGAAATGACTGTCCATGCTGTGAATGTATTACAGGGTCAGAATCAAGTATAGACCAGATTCAAGTGGTATAATTGATTGTTATCAAAAAAAATCACAATCAAATCAGGCATAACTTGTTCAAGATGTTTGCCTTAATACCCTAATAATCTTTTTTTATTTCTTAGGTATTTCGTATCGTTGCTTTTTATCTTATGCAAATTGTGCCATATGATTACAGGCAATAATAAACAAGCATTCTGGTTTGTATTGATGGTGAGTTTATTGCCACTTAGTATGAATGGCCTGGGTTTCGATTTCGGATTAGGATCGGAGGGACAGGATGCGGACAAGTCAATAGGTTATGCACTTCATGGTATTTTGGAGTGGACTGCGGTGCTTGTGGCCCTTCTAACCTTCCTGTTATCTTTTATTCAGTTTCGCTTTACTTTTGATTTTGCAATTTCCGTTTTAGGTATTGCACTTTTTGGTTCAGGGTTGTTGGACGGTTTTCATGCGTTGGCTTCGCTTGAAATAATTGGTAATGTTTGGGATTCATCGAACTTCATTCCTTTTACCTGGGCCATGTCCAGGATTTTTCATGCTTCGATTATGGCGGTGGGCATTTTCTTTTTTGCGTATTTAGGAAAAAGGAAACTTAAATTATATCACCTGGCATTTGCCTGTATTTTTGTTTTGCTTGTGGCAGGAATAGTGATGGCTTTGTGTATGAACGCTTCGGAATTGCCCCTTTCAGTATTTCCTGATCGGGTGGTAAAAAGGCCGTTTGACCTGGCGGCATTGCTCATCATGCTGATGACTGCCGGATTTTTGTATCCTATCATCATTAAAAAGAAAAAATCAATATTTGTTCAGGCTATTATGCTCAGTATGATCCCTTCAATTGTCACTCAAGCACATATGGCTTTTGGAGCATCTGTGCTTTATGACAACCATTTTAATATAGCTCATTTCACTAAGATTTTCGCTTATCTTATTCCGTTTATGGGGTTGGTTATTGAGTATTATACGTATGTGATGAAGCGTGACAGGATGACACTTCAAATTGAAAATTTTGCCAATAAGATTAAAGAAAATGCAGAGGATTTGGCGTTGAAGAACATAAAACTTAAGCAGCTCAATGCTACACTGAGTAAAAGTCAATTCAGGTACAAAGTACTTGCAGATTATTCTACTGATGTTATTTTCCAATTTGAGCGCTCAAACAATACCGGCCGTCTTTTGGAGTGCGTGTATGCCAGCCCGGTTATTGAGGCGATGTCTGGCTTCACGGTTGAGGAGACACTAAAACAAAATCCCTCCGAATTTTTACACGCGGATGATTTGGAAAGAGTGAATAAAGCCTTTGGGAAGGTGGTGGATGGAAAAGCGGATGAAGTGAATTTAAGATACCGGCGCCGAAGAAAAAACAATGAATATATATGGGTGGAGTCAAATGGAACGGCTTATCGGAAGCCTAATGGCGACTTAAAGTATTTTATTGTCAATATGCGTAATATTTCCGAACAGGTAAAAGTGGAAGAAAAACTCAAGAGGAAAAATAAGGATCTTCGGAAGACGCAAGAGCAGGTTGTTTTATCCGAAAAAATGGCCTCACTCGGAAGGTTGACAGCGGGGGTGGCCCATGAGATTAATAATCCACTTAATTTTATTAACGGCGCTGCTGAAGGTATTAATATACTTGTAGAAGATTTACAGGATATCATAAAAGGGGTGAATAGTCATTCGAAACGTGAAGTCATCAATAGTTCACAATTTCATGATCAATTAAAAGAGGTTGTTAATCAACTTGTTCAAATGACAACCATTACACAGAAGGGTGTGCGAAGGATTCAGGAGTTGCAAAAAGGACTTATGATTTATTCACGTTCACGTGATGATGAACATGTCGCTACGGATATTCATGACCTGATTAGAGCTACCCTTGTTGTACTTAAAAACAGGTATAAACATTCAGTGGATGTTGTTTTGCGATTTGACAAACTGCCTGATGTTGTCGTTAATCCGGGAAAATTGAATCAGGTTTTTGATAACCTGATTAATAATGCAGTATATGCTATCGAAGAGAAATTTAATGCACACGGGAAAGGAAAGATAATTATATCAACAAAATATCTAAGGGAAAGCGGGGAAGTTGAAATCTCGATTTCCAATAACGGCTCCGGATTGCCCAAAGAGATCAAAGATAAAATTTTTGAGCCATTCTTTACAACAAAACCGGTAGGAAAAGGAACAGGACTGGGGCTGTCTATTGTATATTCTATTATAGCTGAACATCACGGCAGGATAAAATTGCATGAAGGCCGGGAAACGGATGAAGAGGGAATTGATTTAACCACCTTTGAGATTGTTTTGCCTGTTAAATTCTGATGTTTTTACTTTTTGTAAATAATTACAACTCCGAGCCTAAAAGGCATCTTCATTTGAAAATTAACTTTACCTTTGCGCCGTAAAAAATGCCATTGAAAAATTTCTAAAATCAATCACTTCAATGAAGATAAAAATCACAGCACCTGAAGCTTTTGAGGCAAGACATAATTCTTCGCTGACCCAAGGAATTGATGACATGCTCAGACAAGTGGGCGTCAATTCCCTCGAAGAGCTCATGGATCAAACCGTTCCGGTCAATATCCGCACGGATAAGCCCCTGGATCTTCCGGCCCCTTTGGATGAAAATGCCTTTCTTCTGGAGTTTAAAAATATAGTAAAAGGGAATAGCATATTTAAAAGCTATATTGGGATGGGGTATTATGATTGCCACACCCCTTCGGTCATTCTTCGCAATATTCTGGAAAACCCAGGTTGGTACACGGCCTATACTCCCTATCAGGCGGAAATCGCACAAGGCCGGCTAGAGGCACTGGTTAATTTCCAGACGATGATTTGTGACCTTACGGGTATGGAACTGGCCAATTCCTCTCTGCTAGATGAGGGTACTGCAGCAGCAGAAGCCATGTCGATGTTTTTTTCCCTCAGGAAAGGTTCTAAAAAACAGGCAACGAGTTTTTTCGTCGATGAGAATACTTTTCCGCAGACGTTAGATATACTGCAAACAAGGGCTCAGCCGTTGGGGATCAATTTAGTCATTGGAGATGTCAACAATTTGGATTTTGGCGATGCGGATATTTTTGGTTTGTTGCTGCAATATCCCGATAGCAATGGCCGTGTTAATGACATAGCTCCCCTGATCAGCAGCGGGGCATCAAATGATATAAAGGTGGCTGTTGCGGCTGACTTACTGAGTCTTGTGCTCTTGAAATCACCGGGTGAAATGGGCGCAGATGTCGTGTTAGGTTCCAGTCAAAGGTTTGGAGTGCCTATGGGCTATGGGGGACCTCATGCTGCCTTTTTTGCTACCCGTGAAGAATTTAAAAGGCAGGTGCCCGGCCGCATTATCGGTTTATCAAAAGATACCCGCGGCAAGGTGGCCTACCGGATGGCCCTGCAAACCCGTGAACAACACATAAAACGAGAAAGGGCTACTTCCAATATATGTACAGCACAGGTATTACTTGCCGTGATGAGCGGGATGTATGCGGTTTATCACGGGCCGAAAGGTCTTCGCCGTATTGCTGAACGTGTACATGGGCTCACCTGCCTTTTGAGTGAAGCCTTGAAAAAGGGGGGAATACAACAGGTGAATGATCTGTACTTTGACACACTAAAGGTCAAAGTTACTGACATGGAGACTGTGCGTTTAAAGGCAGTATCAGCACAAATGAATTTTCGGTATTTTGAAGATGGACACATCGGCATTTCTTTGGATGAGACCACGCGATTTGAAGATGTGGCCGCAATACAGGAAGTCCTGGGGTTGGATGGTAAGTTAAATTCATCGGTGGATACTTGTCTTCAGGACAATATGCGGGATGATAAAATACTATCGCACGAGGT
>JAOUKJ010000353.1 GCA_029882675.1 Cyclobacteriaceae bacterium | reverse complement strand
TGAGTGGGTGATCAATGGGAAAGAAGTTGCTGAAAACCACCCCCTTTCTTTTAGAAGGGCAGACATGGAATTGTGTTTTAATAGAATAAATGATGATTTGAAAATGCCTGAAGCTAATCTGCATTTTCCAAAAGCGGATACCGCTGAGTATATTAAAAGCTGGGATGGTGTACGTTGTGCTGTAATGCAGGGAGGACAGGGAGAAATAAAACACTGGGCCTTTAATGATCCACTAAAGCGGGAGGGAGCCCATAAGGAGCAGCCGCCATCAGCGGATGAGTACCGAAAATTAAATACCCGTGTGGTGGATCTCCACCCGGCCACTATCACGCAAAATGCACGAACATCCGGCGGGGGGGTAGTGACTGGTGTTCCCACACAGGCCATTACGGTTGGTCCCGTACAGACCTGGCTGGCTGAAAAAGTATCGATATGGCAAGCCGGTATGCATGACAATCCCTTTGGTATGCGGCTTACCACATTGATGATTAAGGAAAATATCGCCGATAGCTCAGTTCCCATGTCCCTTTTGGCTGATCATCCCAATGTGCAGTTCAATTTTTACAGACCTGCCATTGGGAGTTGTGATGTGGAGATGCACTGAGCTATAATGAGATGATTATACCGTGAGGTGATGTTTTTCTGTCTTGAAATAGAATATTTGCGAATAATTCAGGCTAGTTGGTTATGCAAAAATAATGGGTTGTTGAAAAATGAGAACGATTTAATCGCTACCTTTGTGACGAGATTAATATCTTTTGATTCTAATTAAATATTATCATTTTGTTGACAGCCTATTATAGGCACTACGCTTCACGCCAATAAAGTCATTTGTTTTCATTGAGATAAAGTTTCGATCTTTCTAATTGAATAATAATTAGTGGCGTCATTGTAAATATAAGATGTTTCGCCGCCATCTTTTCTTTATCAAATATCAAGAATGAAAATGAATTTGAATAGTCATCAAGAGGCTAATCGTATTACTACTGCATTGTTATTAGCCGCAGGAACAGGTAGCCGACTCTTACCCTTAACGCAGGAATCACCGAAATGCTTGACGTTGGTTAGTGAAATATCCATTCTCGGTCGCCTTGTTGAAAATTTAACATTACAGGGCTTCAAAAAATTAGTTATTGTCACGGGGCATCTGAGTGATTCGATTGAAGATTTTCTTGGAACAAAGTATAACGACATGATCATAGAGTATGTTCATAGTCCATTTTACAAAACAACAAACAATATTTATTCGCTTTGGATGGTAAGGGAAATGATGACAGAGCCTTTTGTGCTGTTAGAAAGTGACCTGGTATTTGATCATTTACTATTAAATGATATGATTTACCCGGACAGACTCGCTGTAGCTGGCATTAAGGACTGGATGAATGGAACAACTGTAATCATTAATGCGGATCAAAAAGTGATGGGGTTTAAAAGTGATACTCACCCAAGCCAGCATGAGGTGAAATATAAAACTGTGAATATATACAGCTTCTCCTCAGCTTCATGGCAAAAAATTTCACAGCGGTTGGATAAACATATCAGGGAAGGAAAAATGAACGGATATTATGAAACCGTTTTTTCGGAGTTGGTGGATGAAGGACTGCTCTCCTTACAAGCGGTGTCTTTTGACAAAAAAGCCTGGTACGAAATAGATACGATCGATGATCTGGCAGAAGCCGTAAAACTATTTCCAAAAGAAATATATAAAACAACAATGAAGAAATCGCTGGCCTATGAAGTCGTATAATAGAGAAAAAATTCCTGCTAATCAGCGGCATGAAGATGATGATAGAAGTTTAAATGCTTTGAAGGTTGCTGATTCATCTCACCCGCAAAGTATGATTAGCTTCATTATAGATCTTCCGAATGTTTTTACATTGGGTGGGTTGCTCAGCGCCTTGATAGGTATATATTTCGCTATACAAGGGCTGTTTTACTTTGCGGTTATTTGCGGAGCCTGGGCAGTGTTGTTTGATTGGATGGATGGATTGATAGCCAGTAAAATGAAAGGGAGAACCGATGATCAAAGAGATTTTGGCAGACAGCTTGACTCGCTCATCGATATTGTGAGTTTTGGTGTTTTACCGGCCATTATCCTGTTGAGCTATGCTGATTATAGTCTTTGGTTTATGCCGGGAGCATTCGCTATTATTGCGGCAAGTGCCATTCGATTAAGCTATTTTAACATCTTCGGCCTTACGGAAGGCAAAACATATACCGGCTTAGCTGTTGATTATACCGGACTTTTATTGTCTTTTGCCTTTTTATTTGAAAGCTTTTTTAGTAAGACATATTTTTCAATCGGACTATATACCCTTATGATGTCCATTGTTGTGCTTAATTTGGCATCTATTCAAATACCCAAGTTTTCGAAAAAATGGATATATGGGATTGCTGCTTATGTTATTGGTCTTACAATTTACCTGGGCAGCGCGCAATGATCCCGATTGCCATTTCATTGTTGTTTTCTTTTAACACAGCCGCTATATCCTGAATAGTTAATGTTATTTTCCGGCTGTCCCCTAATCTCGTAAATCCCTGATTTTCGAAGCAGGCTGATGATTTATCATTCATGCCTCAATTCACCACCCTGGCCTTGGTTCTTTCTGCTATCCTTTTACCTTTGTGTAAATTGTTTTATAGTAATTCGACTGTCATTATGCGCAAAATCAGAGTAGGTATAGCCGGGGTAGGATTCATCGGTCCGGCACATATCGAGGCTTTACGCCGCCTTCCGGGTATAGAAGTAGTATCTATTCTTCACCCCGATGCCGATGAGGCCAAAGCCAAGGCCCAACAATTGGGTGTGGAAAAGTATTATAGCGATTTTGATCAGCAAATAGCCAATGACCAATTGGACAGCATCCACATTTGCACACCCAACTTCCTGCACTATGAGATGACCAAAAAGGCTTTGGATGCCGGCCTCCACGTGGTGTGTGAAAAGCCCCTGGCTACGACCATCGAAGAAGCCGACGAGCTGGTGGCCCTGGCCGATAAAACCGGGCTGGTGAATGCTGTGCATTTTAATATACGGTATTATCCTTTGATACGTCAAATGAAGGCCATGCGGGAAAAAGGCGAGCTGGGTGAGGTGTTTTCGGTGATGGGCTCTTATTTGCAGGATTGGTTGTTTTACAATACCGACTACAACTGGCGCCTGGAGCCCGACCAGTCGGGCGAGTCACGCGCCATTGCTGATATCGGATCGCACCTGCTCGATGCCCTGGAATACATCACCGGGCTGAAAGTAACGGCCGTCATGGCCGACTTCAATACCGTGCATAAAACAAGGAAAAAACCACTTAAGCCCATAGAGACTTATTCCGGCAAACTACTAAAGGCGGAAGACTATGCCGATGTGCCGATCAACACGGAGGATTATGCCAGTGTCTTGTTGCGTTTTGATAATGGTCATAAAGGGGTAGTGACGGTGAGCCAGGTATCGGCGGGAAGAAAAAACCAGTTAAAGCTGGAAATTGCCGGCTCAAAGCAAAACCTGCATTGGAATTCTGAGTCACCCAACGACCTTTGGATAGGCAGGCGCGATGAGGCCAACAGGGTGCTGATGCGTGATCCTTCACTGTTTCATCCGGAGGCAGCTGGGCTCATTTCTTTTCCAGGCGGGCATAACGAAGGATTCCCGGATACTTCCAAGCAACTTTTTAAGGAAGTATATGCGGCGATAGCCGCAGGAAATCAACCCGACAATCCGCTGTATCCCACCTTCAGGGACGGCCGCCGGGAGTTGATACTCTGTGAAAGGATATTGGAGAGCAACCGGACGGAAAGGTGGGTGGAGAGCGGCCTATGATAACAATCCGGGCCAGCTTTTTCCGGCTGAGGGAGAGGAAGTGGAGTTAGGACTGGTGTCCGGAAAGGATTTGATATTTTCTATATCCCCAGTAAGGGATGAAACTGACCGGCCACCGGGTTTCCTTTACCAATGGGCGGTGTGCCCTGCATCAGAATCTCATCCGTATCGGAGATGGTTCCATCGCGAAAGACATTGAGCACGACACCCCGGCGTGGCCTTTCCGACTTGTTTGCATAAGATCCGTGAATGAGCAAAGGGTGGTGAAAGGTTCCATATCCCTTTTTTAACTCAATGGGTATGGGCTTGAATTGTGCCTTTTGTCCTGCATTGAGAAATTCAAAAACACCATCCATATTACCCGCCAGGTTCGGTTTGTCCAAAAGGCCCCACTGGTGGCTTCCCGGCACATAATGCACACATCCGTTTTCAAGGGTGCTATCATCCAGGCCTGTCCAGCAGGTGAGGTGCTGTATGGGAATGGTGCGCGTCCAGTAGGCATAGTCCTGATGCCAGGCTACGACACCCCCGTGGCCTGCGGGTTTTACAAACAGTTGGTCGTGCCAGAACCGGATAGGCCCGCCAAGTAACTGGGTTGCGGCCATCACAAAAGCAGGATTCCAAAGTATATCGTGAAACCCCGGCTTGATGCGCCAGGCTCCCAGCGCATGGAACAGCACCTCGTCCATGTTATTGCTTTCATTGGAGTGGAACTCATGAAACAGCCCGTTGCCTTGATGTTTAGGGTCTGTCAGATCCTTGAGTTCCTGGCGGAGGTGCTCCACGACTTCATCGTTGAAAAGCTTAATGCCCGATAAATACCCGTTCTCCCTGAAGAACAAAACTTGTTCTTCAGGGAGTTTGTAGGGATCCCATTCCTCCCGGGTGGCAGGATATTGAAATAAACCGGATAATGGGTGGTGTATTGTTGAAAGATCTTTTACCACGATGGAGATATTTATTTACGCCGCGTTAAGGCCAAACACTATTTATCTTGCTGGGAAAATACTTTCTTCAGGAGTTCCGTGGTACGGGCTACCGGATTTTCGCGAATATT
>JAOUKJ010000352.1 GCA_029882675.1 Cyclobacteriaceae bacterium | reverse complement strand
GGATGTGGTCACCTATACCACACAGGGTGCTAATGGGGCAATGATGACCAATACAATGTATTACTACTATAGAAACGATATTATCATTGTGAGTTTTTCCCCTGAGGGTGAAATAAAATGGTTGGACAAAATACCGAAGACACAAGTTACTGTGAATGATGGTGGGTTATACTCCTCTTATGCCAAAACCATTGTGGGCGATAAGATTTATTTTTTGTTTAATGATCACCCGCAAAACCTGGCTTATTCGGGAGATGGTAAGTTGTATAATTTCAACAAGTCGAAAGGATCTATCGCCGTTATTGTTGGGATAGACAGCGAAGGACAGCAGACGCGCAGGGACATGCTTTTTGCCGTTCGCGATGTGGATGCCATGACTATTCCCACAGTGAGCACACAGGTTTCTGATAATGAAATGGTTATTTTCTCCAAATGGGGTAAGCGCCAGCGTCTGGTTAGGGCTACTTTCAAGTGATAAATTTCATCATCATGCAGATGTAATTTTGATGGTGTAAGACATTGTGCCTTAAATCCGCAAGCGGCTTTCATAAACATTTAATAATGTTTAAAATATAACCGAATACGCCGTTTTTAGACTAAAGGTTACTCACCTATTCAAGTGCACCAATAAATTTTATTTTAAATATTTTCCCGCCACCTGGGGCGGGAAAATATCTTTTTCTTTAATACCTACTACCTAAAATACGCTTGCGGGTTTTAGGTAGTAAAAAGAGGGGTTAAAACAATAGAAAAAGTACGTCATATTTTATGGCTGTGTGTTAAAGCATTAACTTTACCGGAGGAACCAAAGATGAACTAAAAAGTTAAAGTTATGCCAAAAGGAGTTTTTAATGTTCCAAAGCCATGGAACGAGCCGGTACTTTCGTATGCCCCGGGAACAAAAGAGCGGGCTGACCTGCAGTCTGCGTTAAAGGAAGCTAAATCAACGTTAGCAGATATACCCATGTATATTGGGGGTGATGAGGTGCGTACCGGTAACAAAATAGCCATTCATCCACCACACGAAATAGCCTGTACGCTTGGTCATTATCACTATGGTGACAAAGGACATGTAGAGCAGGCCATCAATGCGGCCCTTGGGGCCAAAACGGCATGGGCTAACCTGGCCTGGGAGCATCGGGCCAGTATATTTTTGAAGGCTGCCGAACTGATTGCAGGCCCCTACCGGCAGAAGATTAATGCCGCTACGATGTTGTGTCAGTCCAAAAATCCCTTTCAGGCAGAGATTGATGCAGCCTGTGAGTTTATTGACTTTCTGCGCTTCAATGTGTTTTATATGACCAACATCTATAAGGAACAGCCCGAATCGGCACCTGGGATATGGAACCGGCTGGAATACCGGCCACTGGAAGGTTTTGTTTTTGCCATAACTCCTTTTAACTTCACATCCATCGCCGGCAATCTGCCCAGTGCACCGGCACTCATGGGCAATACGGTAGTATGGAAGCCTGCGCCAACACAGATCTATTCCGCAAAAGTAATCATGGATGTCTTTAAAGCTGCCGGCCTGCCCGATGGAGTCATCAATCTGGTTTATACGGATGGGCCTGATGCGGGAGACGTTGTCTTTAGCCATCCTGATTTTGCCGGTTTGCATTTTACAGGTAGTACCGCTGTTTTTCAGCACTTATGGAAAACTATCGGGGAAAATATAGGAAAATATAAGACATATCCCCGGATTGTAGGAGAGACCGGAGGCAAAGACTTTATCATGGCTCACCATTCAGCGGATGCAAAGGCCCTGGCAACGGCCATTACCAGGGGCTCTTTTGAATTTCAGGGACAGAAATGTTCAGCAGCATCCAGGGCCTATGTCCCAGCCAGTCTGTGGGAAGAGGTAAAAGGATACCTGCTGGAAGACCTGGCGACGATAAAAATGGGAAACCCGGAAGACTTTAGTAATTTCTTCAATGCGGTGATCGACGAAAAGGCTTTTGATAAAATAGCCCACTTTATCGAGTTGGCACGAAAGGATGAAATGAACGAAATTATTGCGGGTGGAAAATACGATAAGACCAAAGGGTATTTTATAGAGCCAACGGTTGTTCTTACCAGGGATCCTCAGTCCGTGACGATGTGTGAGGAGATATTTGGACCGGTGATGACCATTTATTTATATAATGATAATAATTTTGAAGAGACGCTGGAGTTGGTAAATCAAACCTCCCCCTATGCCCTCACGGGAGCTATTATTTCACAGGACAGGTACGCTATTGAACTGGCGACCAAAAAACTGGATCAGGCCGCAGGCAACTTTTATATCAATGATAAGCCCACCGGAGCCGTAGTGGGGCAGCAGCCTTTTGGCGGTGCCAGGGCTTCAGGCACCAATGATAAAGCGGGGTCAGTACTGAACCTTTTGCGATGGGTTTCACCACGCAATATCAAAGAAACGTTTGTTCCGCCGGAAGATTACAGGTATCCGTTTTTAGGAGCGTAGATAATATAAGGGAGTCTCAAAGGGTGATATTTCTGTTTTTTCGCGTCTACTGGCGTGAAAAAACAGAAATTTAAGTCCCCTTTATTTAAAATAATTTTTAAGGATTTTCACGGCCATATTCAGGTGGTCGTCAGTAAAATCCAGGTGCGTAACCAGCCGGATTTCTTGTGGGCCAAAGGCTACGGCAAGCAGGCCATTTTTTTCGAGTTCAGCCACTACTTTCCCGGAGTCTGACTTACCTGCCAGGCTAAAAATAACGATGTTGGTATCAACCGGGAGGACTTTCTCTACCCGGGAAAGTCCTTGAAGTATTTCTTCTAAAGATTTAGCCCTTTGGTGATCTTCCTTCAGGCGTCCCACGTGGTGATCAAGTGCATATATGCCGGCAGCGGCCAGAAATCCGGCCTGTCTCATCCCCCCACCGTATACCTTTCGCATCCGGCGGGCAGCGTGTTCCAACTCTTTGTCCATCACCAGAACAGAACCTACCGGAGCGCCCAGGCCTTTTGACAAACAAATGGAAATCGTATTAAAAACCCGGCCGTATTCGCCAGGTAGATCTTTGGTTTCTTCCAGGGCGTTAAATAAGCGTGCCCCGTCCAGATGCATGTTGAGCCGGTGTTTTTCAGCCACTTGTTTTATCGGCTGGATCTCATCCATGGTGTAGAAGCACCCACCACCTTTGTTTACCGTGTTTTCCAAAGCAATTACAGAAGTTCGGGGGTAATGGGGATTGTCTGGGTTAATGCATGCTTCAATATCTTCTGCATGGATCCTTCCCCGGTCTCCTGCCAGTAGCCGGGAAGAAACTCCGCTGTTTCCACTCAGGCCGCCTCCTTCATATTTGTAGATATGGGCTCCTTCATAACATATCACCTCATCGTAGGGCCGGGTGAGTATGTTCATGGCGATCTGATTGGTCATTGTTCCCGAAGGGCAGAAAAGGGCTGATTCCTTTCCAAACAAATCAGCACATTTTTTCTCTAGTGCCTTTACAGAGGGGTCTTCACCAAACACATCATCACCGACTGCTGCATCCATCATATATTCGCGCATTTCCGGTGTGGGCTTCGTCAGCGTATCACTTCGCAAATCTGCAATCATAATTCAATCCAGGTTTTTATTTCAGTGATGAGATCTTCTTTACTGACAGGTTTAGCCAGGTAACTGGTAAATCCTTCCTTAATAAAATTTTCTTTGTCGGCCGGATTGGCATAAGAAGTGAGCGCTATGACTGGCAGGTCTGCATTTTTTTTGTCCCCTTTTATTATTTTTAATGTTTCAACGCCATCCATCTTACCATTTCCAAGGTTGATATCCATTAAGATCAGATCATAAACGTTTTTGCTGAGCAGCTCTATACATGTCTCTCCCTCAGTTACAACTTTTATATCGCATCTGCCCCTTAAAAAGCTCTCAACAATGAAAGCGTTGATCCGGTCATCCTCTACGTATATAATTTTTTTCATGATCAGGGCCAGGCTTTAATTTTAATATTACAAAGGAAACAAATTCAACGTATTTGAGGTGTATAATGTTGAATAATTCCCGATAAAATTAAGTCGAATAGGTTAATTTTACCCGGAGAAAATCGACAAACAGCTGGTTGGGGTGGTGAATAAGAGGAAATTATAATTTTTGCCGATAATAAACCTTTTCCATCCTTCGGATGTTACTTAGGTAATTGTCAATACAATTAGTTGATTTCATTAGGTTTAGTTGGAGAAAGCGCCACCTGTTTCAGGTGGTGTTTTTTTAAAGCCTAGTTGAGCTCGTTTTTAAGATACTTACTGGTATAGCCTTTTTTGCTTTTCGCTATTTGTTCAGGTGTACCTTCCACTACAATTTTCCCGCCCTTTTCTCCTCCTTCCGGACCGATATCGATGATGTGATCGGCCATTTTTATCACATCCATGTTATGTTCTATGATCAGCACGGTATTTCCCCGGTCAGTGAGTTTGTTTAGCACGTCCAAGAGGTGTTCGATGTCCTGAAAGTGCAGTCCGGTAGTGGGTTCGTCCAGGATATACAGTGTTTTGCCGGTGTCTTTTTTAGACAGTTCTGTGGCCAGTTTTACGCGTTGTGCCTCTCCTCCTGATATGGTTGTGGCGTGTTGTCCCAGGCTGATATATCCAAGTCCAACATCCAGTAATGTTTGTACTTTTCTAAGGATACGGGGCTGGTTTTCAAAAAAAGTGACCGCCTCTTCCACAGTCATGTCCAGAATATCGGATATGGACTTTCCTTTAAACCGCACTTCCAGGGTTTCCCGGTTGTATCGTTTACCTCTGCAGGTTTCACAATGGATATGAACATCCGGTAAAAAATCCATTTCGATCACACGAAGACCGGCTCCCTGGCAGGTCTCACAGCGTCCGCCTTTTACATTAAAACTAAACCTTCCCGGTTTA
>JAOUKJ010000017.1 GCA_029882675.1 Cyclobacteriaceae bacterium | reverse complement strand
TTTAAAAATATGATCGCTTTGATTCATATGCCACGGGGTATTTAATTATGAATTCAAAATAGTTATTAATCATTGCAAATCGACGCGAAACGGGATCTCTAAAAATCGAATTATTGAATAAAAAAAAGAGCGGAAGGGTAAGTTCCGCTCTTTCAGGTGTTGGTTTTAGTCCTTCCTGTTATTTTGTAATAATGGGGAAGCGCTGTTATTATTTAAAGTTGAATCTTGGTATCAATCGTGATTGACCGGTCAACTCCTGAAGTACCTTCGATAGCGACAACCTTTACCAGGCCAAATTTACTACCTCTTGCAGCATCAAGTTGGAAAACAAGGACATTACCCACGGCCAGTTGGTTGGCTTTTGAAGCACCACCAGCGTCAAAGGACTGGGCCAGAATTTCATGGTCAAAAAGGATTTCATCAAACTGGGCTGCCGTCAGGTCAGATACTACAAACCGTGTAGCGTTCAACGTTGGCGCTGCAGTTATGGTACCTGTACCAAAGGCAATATCTGCATCACTATCATCAGGAGCAGCCAGGGTGGCCTGGTTGGTAGAACCAAAGAAATATAAAATATCGGTGTGCATTGAATGTGTATTCAAAAAATCACCCAGTAAATAAGTAGTGCCATCGATTGCATTGAAGAAACTGGGTTCAGTAGCATTGGTCTGGCCACCCAACAAAGTGGCAGAATATTCAGAAATTGCAACAGTTGCCTTAACGGTAAGTGTGAAGGTAACATCAGTAGTCTGGTTACTGTCATCCACAACAGAGATGGTAATGATCACATCTCCCGCAGCGGCATCAACGGGCACGGTATAATCATAAGAAAATGTTTCTGACAGCGTTTCTGTACCGGCTGTTTTTGTAAACAGGTTCACAGAAGCATCAGCTCCTACAGCTACATCAATGGCATTAATCCCGCCAGGAGCATTGACAGTTCCGGAAACTGTTACCGTTTCACGGGGGTAAACTTCAGCTGAAGAAGCATCTAGGGTTATTTCAGGAACAGCAGGTGTAGGTACCTCATCTTCACCGCAACTGGTAATAAACAACAATCCTGTCAATAGGATAGCTGAGAACAGATAATTAAATAATTTGTGCATGTTTTTGTTATTTGTTGTTAATTGACTATTAAGACGTTTGTATAACAATATATTAATTGAAAAGTAAAGATATTACTTTCTTCTAAAGTAACGAAACGAAAAATGTATGAATTTATTGCATTGTCGATAAATGAACGTTTAATTCGCTAAAACAAACGAAAGTGGGTTTATTGTGATATGAGTATAGCTGATTTTATGAATATTTTAAGGTGTTTGTTTAAACGCGCAACTTTTCTGCACTTAAAATAAGTAAACAGTAATATGTCCCGTTTTGTTTCGCAGAATAATAAGTTTTTATAAACGAAAAGATAAGACCGGATCATTGATAAATACTGACCAGCGCTTCTACAGCCTGATCGATGTCTTTTATTGCATTGAATTTGCTAAAAGAAAAACGAACTGCGCCCATATCAGGAGAGGTGCCTAACGCAGTCAGCACATGTGAACCGGTATTTGCCCCGCTGGCACAAGCACTTCCTCCTGAGGCAGAAATGCCCTGTATGTCCAGATTGAATAAGATGAATTCATTATTTGCTGAAGGGGGAAGGCTAACGTTGAGAACAGTATACAGGCTGTCCGGGCTTTCACTGTCTCCGTTAAATTCTACGCCACTTATTTTTTCGCTGAGCAACCTGATCATTCTGTTTTTTAGTCCAAGGATGTGTTTTTGGTGCTCCTCCATGTGTGCATATGCCAGTTCCAGGGCTTTGGACATCCCCACAATACCTGTGATGTTTTCTGTCCCGCCCCGCATGTTTCGTTCTTGTGGCCCGCCCTTGATAAAAGGAGCAAAACGTTTATTTTTTTTAAGATACATAAACCCTACTCCTTTCGGGCCGTGGAGTTTATGTGCTGAGCAAACAATACCGTGGGCCTTTAATTGCTGCATGTCATGGGGAAAATGACCCATGGCTTGTACCGTGTCCGAATGAAAAAAGGCGCCATGCTCTTCGCACATTTCCGCCAGGCTGTAAATATCTGTTACGTTGGCTATTTCATTATTTGCCTGCATCAAAGAAACCAGGCTATTGGGATAGGTCTTCAGAAATTCACTGACACTGTCCATCAAAACATGTCCTTTCTCATCGGTATTCACATATGAAATTTCAATTTCCCCACGCTCTTCCAGCGCCTCCAGGGTATGTAAAACGGCATGATGTTCCGTTCGGGCAGTAAGTACATTACGGATGCCAAATTGGCGTATACTATTGGTCAAAATGGTGTTATCTGCCTCTGTGCCCCCTGATGTAAAGTATATCTCACCGGGGCTGGCATTGATCAACCCGGCAATGGTTTTTCGGGCCATTTCCAATCCTGCTTTGGCCGCTCGGCCATGACTGTGGCTGGAGGAAGGGTTGCCAAACTTCTCCGTCATATAGGGCATCATCGCTTCCAGCACAAGGGGATCCAGGGGTGTAGTAGCGGCGTTGTCCAGATATATACTCATTTACTTGTCGTTGATGATATCCCGGATATCTGAAATAAATTTCTTTGAAATTGTTTCGGAAGTACTTGCTGAAGGTGATTCGGAGATGATCCTGACAATGGGCTCAGTATTTGACTTACGAAGGTGTACCCACTCGCTCTCAAAATCAATACGCACCCCATCTTCACGATTTACTGAATAATTTGAATATTTTTGCGCAATTTTATTCAGAATATCATCCAGGTCAAACTGACTATCCAGTTCAATTTTATTTTTCGAAATGTGGTATTGGGGATATCCGGCCCGAAGTTTAGAACATTTTACCCCTGATTTTACCAGGTGTGTCAGAAAGAGTGCAATACCAATAAGGGCATCACGGCCATAATGGAAATCAGACACGATGATTCCGCCATTGCCTTCCCCACCGATGGTCGCTCCTTTTTCCTTCATTTTTTCAACCACATTTACTTCGCCTACAGCGCTGGCGTAATAAGTCTGTCCATGCTTTTCAGTAATATCTTTCAATGCTCGCGAAGAGGAAAGGTTTGAAACGGTTGAGCCTGGTTTGTGCTGCAGGTAATAATCAGCCACAGCCACCAGGGTATACTCCTCACCAAAAGGTGAACCATCTTCACTGATGAGCACCAGCCTGTCAACATCCGGGTCGACCACTATGCCCAGGTCATATTGCAATTTGGGCACTTCGGTCATAATAGCGCCCAGATGGTCTGGCAAAGGTTCGGGATTGTGGGCAAAATGACCGGTAGGCTCACAATTTATCGCTTTGACCTCGACCCCCAGTGCCTTGAGCAGTGCGGGGACAGCCAACCCGCCCGTTGAATTTACCGCATCTACCACAACCCTTAATCCGGCGTTTTGTATTGCCTTTTTGTCCACCAGTGGATAGGCCAATACCGCTTCGATGTGTTTTTCGATACTATCCGTTTGCTGAGTTATCTTTCCCAAACTTAGCGTTTCAGCAAACAAAAAATCGTTCTGGTCTGCTTTTGCTAAAATGATTTTACCGGCTTCACCTGAAATGAACTCCCCCTGTTGATTAAAAAGCTTTAATGCATTCCATTGTATGGGGTTATGACTGGCTGTAATGATTATTCCTCCGGTAGCCTTTTCACGTACAATGGCCATTTCTATAGATGGAGTGGTGGAAAGGCCCATATCGATAACCTCAATACCCATTCCATTTAGGGTGGCACATACCAGCGAAGAAACCATTCCCCCTGAGATACGTGCATCCCGACCTACGACTACAACTGTTTTTTCATTTCCCCTTTCTTTGAGCCACGCACCATATGCTGCTGAAAATTTTACAATATCTAATGGGGTGAAATTCTCTCCGGGACCTCCGCCTACCGTTCCCCGTATTCCGCTTATTGATTTTATTAATGTCACTGACTTTCCTACTTTATTTGACGAATTGCAAATTTAGACAGTTCCATTTTATTAATGACATGTATTATGGGATTTTAATTTTCTAGAAACAATTGGTGATGCGGTAACACGTGCAGCTATTATTTTTTGCCACCGACTGTTTGCTTTGAAAAATATGGAGGGTTAATATTGTCTGTATAATCAACTATTATGCAAAGAAGACCGCGTAGAAACAGAAAATCAGCCGCCGTACGGGCTATGGTCAGGGAAACACAGGTGACCTGCGATGACCTTATTTTTCCCCTATTCCTGCTGGAGGGTAAAAATAAAAAAATAGAAGTGGCCTCCATGCCCGGTATATACCGGCTTAGTACAGACCTGATGCTGAGAGAAATTGAAGCTTGTTTGAAATTGGGCATACAGTCCTTTGATGTCTTTCCGGTAGTGGAAGAAAGCTATAAAGACAAATTGGCTACCCGAAGTTACGATCCTGCCTTTTTCTACCAAAAGACCCTGCGTATGATAAAACAGGAATTCCCGGAAGCCTGTATTATGACCGATGTGGCCCTGGATCCCTACAACAGTGATGGGCATGATGGGATTGTCAAAGACGGCAAAATACTCAATGACGAGACCCTCGAAGTACTGGGCCGGATGGCCCTGGCACAGGCAGAAACGGGTATCGATATCATAGGCCCTTCGGATATGATGGACGGCCGGGTGGCACATATCAGGGATGTATTGGATGATAACGGCTTCACAGACGTGTCTATCATGTCATATACCGCCAAATATGCCAGCGCTTTTTACGGGCCTTTTCGCGATGCGCTTGACAGTGCACCCAAGGCAGGTGACAAAAAGACTTACCAGATGGATCCGGCCAATCGCACAGAGGCGCTGACCGAAGCTGACCTCGATGTTGATGAAGGTGCAGACTTCCTGATGGTAAAACCAGCACTTGCTTACCTTGACGTAATCCGTCTGCTTAAAGACCATTATTCACTACCCATCGCAGCTTATAATGTAAGTGGTGAATACGCCATGATATCCGCTGCTGCTCAAAACGGCTGGCTCGACAGGAGGGCCGTCATGGAAGAAACGCTGCTGAGCATCAAACGCGCAGGGGCTGACATTATACTTACCTATTTTGCAAAGGAATTTGGGGAGGCCAGGAAATAGTTGCTTTCGCGATTCAGGCCAGTACGCTTCTCTTTTTGCTTTGTTTGCTATTAGTTTGTGGCTTTAAAACCAAAACAGATATATATGTGGAGCATCTGGGTAGATACTGGTGGCACATTCACCGATTGCATAGGAACATCGCCTGAAGGAGAGGTAAAGCGCGTAAAACTACTAAGCAGTAGCCGGTTGCGTGGGGAAATTAAAGCCTGGTTATCACCCACCCAGGTAAAAGCCACTTTCCAATGGCCTGTTGAAAAAGACATCTTTAAGGGTTATCAACTCCGGCTGCTCAACACTAAACATACCGCCAAAATAGAACGGGTGCATATGCAAACAGGTCTTATCGACCTGGATCGGGGGCTTCCGGAAGGCGGGAATACCTCTTTTGAGATCACAGCCGGTGAAGAAGTGCCGGTTTTTGGTGCCCGGCTACTCACTGCTACCCCGTTAACGCGGCGCTTGCCGGAGATGGAGATGCGCCTGGGCAGTACACGTGGCACCAATGCCTTGCTGGAACGAAAAGGGGCTCGTACGGGGCTGATCATCAACAAGGGCTTTCGTGACTTGTTGCTTATTGGCAACCAGCAACGGCCAGAACTCTTCGCCCTGAATATCCAAAAGCCAGCCCCATTGTTTCAACGTGTTTATGAGGTGGGTGGACGCCGGGATGCCGCTGGTAATGAAATATACCCCCCAGACCCGGCAGAAATAAACCAGATTGTACAAGAAATAAAAAAAGATGGATTAGAGGCAGTAGCTGTGGCCCTGATGCACAGTTATCTGGCTCCGGCACACGAAAATATCATCGGCGAAGCCTTGCGGAAAAGCGGATTAAAATATATCTCGCTGTCTGCCGAAATATCCCCCGCGATAAAACTGTTGGAGCGATCCTCCACGGCCGTAGTCAATGCCTACCTCGATCCGGTCATCAACGATTATCTCGATGGCATCCACCACAATATACACGGACGCTTTCTTGTCATGACCAGTTCAGGCGGTATTGTCCATGCCAACAAATTCCGCCCCAAGGAAAGCCTGCTGAGCGGACCTGCCGGCGGGGTGGTTGGGGCGGCCCTGGCTGGCAGGCAGGCGGGATTTGAGCGGATCATCACCCTGGATATGGGAGGCACGAGCACTGATGTGTCGCTATACGACAACCAACCCGACTACCGCTATGAAAGTGAGGTGGGCCATGCCAAAATTCAAAGTCCGGCACTGGGTATTGAGACCATCGCAGCAGGCGGAGGTTCAGTGATAACGTACGATGGCTACCGCATAGCTGTAGGCCCCGATAGCGCCGGGGCGGCCCCTGGCCCGGCATGTTATGGCGATGGTGGCCCACTCACCCTCACTGACGTAAACCTCCTGCTGGGCCGGATAGACCCCCAGCGGTTTAGCATACCCGTTTATGGGGAAGACGCTGAAAAAGCCCTCGATGCCCTGCTGTTGAAAGAAAATCACCCTGCGGGCCGCAAGGCCCTGCTCCATTCCATACTCGATATTGCCAACGAAAAAATGGCAGAGGCCATCCGTAAAATATCCGTTAGAAAGGGCTTTGATCCACGTGATTTTGCCCTGCTTTCTTTTGGCGGGGCCGGCGGGCAGCATGCATGTAGCGTGGCGCGCCTGCTCGATATGAAAAAAGTGTTGATACCCTATGAGGCCGGATTGCTGAGCGCCAAAGGTATTGGAATGGCCGAAGTGGAGAAGCATAACACACTACAGGTGCTCAAACCATTGGCTGAAATGGCAGAACGGCTTTCGGATGCCGTGCTAAGACTTCAAAATGAAGTGATCCGGGAATTAAAAGGTGAGGGCAGTCTGGGGGATCTTTATATAAGGCATACCTTTTTGTATTTGCGCTTTAAGGGACAGGAAGATACTATAGAAATAGAATACAACACCGGCCAGACGGAGGAGTTATTCCGGCAGAAGTATATTGAAATTTATGGCCACTGGCTGGACAATCAGACCATTGAAGTGGAGTCTGTCAAAGTAGTAGGGGCCGTGAAAAACGGACACCATAATGAAGCAACCGATAGGCATCCGGCTTATTATCCCAAACCCATGGGTGCGGGTAGTTGGGGTGATGAAGTACCCCTGTTTTCCTGGGAAGATTTAAAACCCGGTGCAGTTATCTCCGGGCCTGCCCTGATCACTTCGGCCAACAGTACTATTTTCTGTGAACAGGGATGGCGTTTTACAATAGATAGCAGCAATACGGCCTTACTGGAAGATACAAATAACGAAAAATCGTTATCTGGGAAAACAGAACGCCCGGAGGAAGTGGAGCTTGAACTGTTTACCAACCGTTTTGCGGCCATTGCAGAAGAAATGGGGGCTATGTTGCAGCGGTCGTCTTTCTCGGTAAACATCCGTGAAAGACTCGATTTTTCATGCGCTTTGCTTGATAAAGACGGATTTCTGGTGGTCAATGCACCACACATCCCGGTACACCTTGGTGGACTGGGGCTTTGTGTGCGTACAGTCGCAGAAAACCTCGAATTGAAAGAAGGCGATGTGGCCATCACTAATCATCCGGGCTTTGGCGGTTCACACCTGCCCGACATCACCCTGGTGACCCCGGTCTTTTTTCAGGGCAAAAGAGTCGGGTATGTAGCCAATCGTGCCCATCATGCTGAGCTGGGCGGTAAAAGCCCGGGATCTATGCCTACAGATGCCACAACACTGGAAGAAGAGGGTGTGATCATCCGTCCCACCTGGCTGGTAAGAGACGGTAAGGCCTGTTGGGATGAAATGAATGACATCCTATACCATGCGGTATTCCCCAGCCGCTCACCCGGTGAAAACATTGCTGACCTGAAAGGCGCCCTGGCCTCTGTAGTGCGGGGCCGGGCCAAACTTATAGCCCTTTGTGAAAATTACGGTGCGGAAAAGGTAGGCATGTACATGAACCGGCTGAAGGCTTATGCCTGTGGGCTGTTGGCTGGAAAAATGCAGTCCATGGCACAAGCTGATTTTGGTGCTGAAGAAGCCCTGGATGATGGTACAATCATCAGGGTAAAAGTACACCTTGCCCCGGACGAAATGACCATCGATTTCAAAGGCACTTCTCCACGACATCCCGGTAATATGAACGCCACACCGGCCATTGTGCGAAGCGCCGTGCTTTATGTCTTGCGCCTGCTTATTAATAAGGAAATCCCCCTGAATGAAGGTATGCTGGATCACGTGAAGATCCTGCTGCCCATTTGTTTTTTAAATCCCCCCTTCGATAAGGAGGGTACGCCTGATCCTGCAGTAGTCGGGGGCAATACCGAGGTCAGTCAGCGGCTGGTCGATACGCTCATCAAAGCCTTTGGATTGGCTGCCTGTAGCCAGGGAACCATGAATAACCTGCTATTTGGAAACGATCGTTTTGGTTATTACGAAACCATTTGTGGTGGCGCGGGAGCGGGTAAGGGCTTTGATGGTGCCGATGCCGTACATACACACATGACCAATACACGCATCACCGATCCCGAGATTCTGGAACTGCGGTATCCTGTAAAAGTAAATCGGTTTGAAATCAGAAAGAATTCCGGGGGCGATGGCAAATGGAAAGGAGGCGAAGGCATTGTCCGCGAGCTGGAGTTTACAGATGACATTACCCTGACCTTACTTACCCAACACCGTACGGAGGCACCCTATGGCATGAAAGGCGGTGAAAGTGGAAAGCCCGGGGAGCAGGATATTATAGATGATAAAGGGGACATCAGGCCTTTCCCAGGCATTGGCAAGACGGAGTTGAAACCTGGTGAAAAAATACTGGTAAGAACGCCTGGCGGCGGCGGGTATGGACAATGAACAATTGAGCATTTAATACCCTGGAAAAATACAGCTTGTTTAAATATCCTTCTTTCTGATTTTTTCCAGTTCGGCAGCATCCACAAGGTCTTTCATCGAACTGTCTAACCGCTTTGTGTTTTTCTTCAATTGAATCAGGTGATTGATATGTATAACCGGAAATTTATTTTCAGCTACTTTAATAAACTTACATTCTCTTCTACATTCTTCCCATGAAAACTCCTTTTGAAAGGTATTCGTCATCAGATCAACCTTCATTGTATTTGAATCGTCCCAAAGCTTAATTGGTGTGGGGTTTTCAATATCCCGGTTTTTACTAATATGATTTATGGTTTCTTCCGGGTATCCCATATTCCGCAAGGTCGTATAAAGCTTTTCCATATTTTCAGATTCAGGATTTACCCAAAGATCCATGTCACCAGTATATCTTGAATAGCCATAATAACCAACTGCCAGACCTCCAATGAGAATATAATCAACACCAGATTTGTTTAACTGCGAAATTACCTCTTGAAAAAAGGGATTTTCTAATTCCATTCGATAATTCGTTTAGTAAACTTCCCGGCTCCTTCCGGCAGCTTTTTGGTATGCATGATCAACCGCATCAGATAAGCCCACCGTTCCTCATCAGAAAGTTTTAAAAAGGCTTCCCGGTCTTCCCATTCCGGGTCTTTATCAGGGTGCCATGTGATTTTACCTCTGGCCTTTATAATTTGCCGATGACTTTTATTGCCCATATCTCTGTATTCAATTTATAAAGTTAGAAAATAATTATGAATTAGTTACTACCCATTTGCATATATCAACTAATAACTTAGTTTTATAAAGTGTAATCAAAAAACTAATAACCATCCAACATGTCACCTAAAAATGTTGCTGTGCTATGGCTTATTGTTTATGCTGAAAATACCCCCTGAATAGCTCGATAAAACTGTACGCATTGTGGATTCCTGTATTGGCTATGTATTGGCCCTGACCTCTTTTTCGTAGCGTTTAATCCAGTGATCCACCGTCATTTTTTTTGCCAGTTGCCCAATGAGTTGAAAAGGGAGATATTCTGCCTTTTTGAAGCGGACACAGCTTTTTCCCATGTCCGGGTTAGCCGCAACGTGTTTGGGGTATTCGCCAAGAAACCAATCCATCAGTTGTTTATCCGCATAAAGACCCATGTGGTATATGGCCAGGTAGTTTTTCTGCCATGCCATATTGAGAAAAGGCAGGGGCAGTTTGGGATCACAATGGTAGCCTGCCGGATAAAGGGAGTGCGGCACAACATACCCGATCATACCATAACTCATCATTTCTTCAAAACCAACAGGCAGGTTGTCAAGTATCACTTTTCGCAATTTGATCATAACTTCTTTCCTCCCCTCAGGCAGGTTGTCGATGTATTCCTGTGGTGTTTTGGCCGTTGATCGCATAGTTTTTCTTTTAATAACACTTAAAACCGAATACTGTTTATAAAAGTCAGGGGTGTAATTCCGGAAATGAAAAAGTGTAGAAAAAACACCTTATCTACTCGGAATAAAATTCAATACCCCGATCAAAAAAAGGCGGAAAACCGAACCCGGGGCTCCCATATACGCGTTTGATAACTTAATATTGCCAGATTACTTCAGCGCATTTCAGTACATTAACTTTTTTTTACAATTTTGTTCCGTCGCCGGTAATCAATAAACTGAACATCAACCGCTATGAATAAATTCCTAAAAGAAATTTTTGAACAACCCGCCGCAATAGAAAAGGTGCTGGCTTATTATACGGGGACGGACGGCAGGCAATCCCTGGAAAAGGTAAAAAGTGTACTTGGTAAAGGGGAAATAGCACAAATTATCTTTACCGGCATGGGCAGCTCATATTTTGTATCCCATGCTGCTGCCACTTTGTTCAATGCGTTGAAAATCAATTCCCATGTGGTCAACGCCAGCGAGTTATTGCATTATAACCTTTCCCTGTTGGAACGGAAAACATTGCTCGTTTGCACATCTCAATCCGGAGAAAGTTTTGAAATTCTGGAAATATTAAAACAGCTACCGGCAACGGTCTGTTGTGTGGGCATCACCAATGAAGAGGAAAGCACACTGGCCCGCAAGGCCGATATCGCTTTGTTTTGCAAAAGCGGGAAAGAAGAAATGACCTCTACCAAAACATATGTATCCACTACGCTGGTGGCTTTCATTTTGGGCTGGTACCTGGCCGGTAAGTGGGATGATACTAAAATCGAAAGGCTGGAGCTGCTGGCCCAAAAATTCAAAACAGCCCTGACAGACTATGAGCAATGGGTGAATCCTGTATTGGATTTTTTAGGCGATTTGAATACGCTGCAGATTATTGCCCGGGGACCGGCATTTTCTACGGCAAGCCAGGGGGCCTTGATGTTTAAAGAGGCCGTAAAAATACCGGCAACAGGTATTTTGGGCGGTGAGTTTCGCCATGGCCCCATGGAAATGGTTGGGGAAGGATTTAAAGCCATGTTGATTGCCGGCAGGGGAAAAACCCTGGATCAAAGTTTGAAGATGGCCGAAGACATCGCCCGGTTTGGTGGTAAAGTATTGCTGATTACCAATGCAGAAATAAAATTCTCAATTCCACAAGTTCAAATATGCTATGTGGATGAACCGGATGAGTATTTATTTTCGGTGCAGGGCATTATCCCGGTACAGCTGTTTATAGATGCCTATGCCAAAAGACGAGGGCTTGAAGCCGGAAGTTTTTCGCGGGGCGCTAAAGTGACGGCCATTGAATAAGAATAACAAAATTTTCATCGGGGTTGATCTCGGAGGAACCAAGATCATGACCGGGGCCATTGACCCTGAAGGACATGTACTGGACACCCCTGTAAAAGTACCTACCGGGGCCGGAGATCGCGCTGAAAAAATAGTGCAACGGATCACCGATTCCATTCAAAAAGTATTGGATAGCCTGGGCCTGACGATAAACAAGGTGGCAGGTATAGGCATCGGCTCTACGGGCCCGGTGGACAGGGAGACCGGGCAAATTCTGGATTGCCCGCAATTGCCGGGCATGCATTTCTTCAATTTACGCGAGGCCATTCAAACCCATTTTGATGTGCCGGTAAGGCTTAACAATGATGCGAACTGTCTGATTTTGGGCGAATGCATTTTTGGTGCTGCCGCTGACAAGCAAAATGCGGTTGGCTTTACCCTGGGTACGGGCATCGGGTGTGCCATTGTTCTCCGGAAAAAGATCCTGAACGGATCCACGGGTACAGCCGCCGAAATATGGCCATCGCCCTATGCGTCCGGCACGATCGAGGATTATATTTCCGGTGCCGGAGTGGCCCGGATTTACCAGTCCATAACCGGCAGGGAGGCTACATCTTTGGATATTTATCACCAGGCCGTAGCCGGCGATCCGGCGGCCCTGCAAACCTGGGAGTCCTTTGGCCGGCATCTGGCTGTGCCGATTGCCTGGGCTGTTAACCTGATAGACCCCGAAGTGGTAATTTTAGGCGGCTCAATAGCTACGGCCTATCCGTTTTTCAGTACATCGCTTGAAAATCACCTACGAAAGTGGGTATGCACTGTCCCTGCCGCCAAAACGAAAGTAGTGCCTGCCAGTCTGGGCGACAAGGCCGGTTTTATCGGTGCGGCCTGTTTGATGATGGCGGAGTAGTGTCATGATGTTTATTTAATAAGCCAACAAAGGTAAGGAAGTTGAAGGAACGACTTTAGCTTCCGCCTTTGGCAGATTCTTTCAACAGGGCAAATCGGAAGGTCTGGCGGACGGAAATGGTTGGCAATAAAGGAATAAAAAACAGACTTACTAGTAAATAACTTCTTGTCTACAGAGCTGACAAACGAACGCAAATAGACACGTGACTAAATACGTCCGTGCAATCGCTTATTGATTATTTTTCTGATAAACATTCTCCAGGGGCGGTAAATGATGCTTAATAACACGGATTAGCAAAATAGCCATGTTGACGGCCTGTGTTAGAGACCGAACTAATCAAAAACAGATAGAGCAAGATTAATTAAAATATTGTAAATTTGTTATATGACGGATCAACATGATATTCTCAATCGAATTAAAGAAATTGTACTGGATAGAGATCCTTCTGCAAAAATTTATTTATATGGATCGAGAGCTAAGGGCACGATGAAACCCGATTCAGACTGGGATCTTCTTATTTTATTGAACATCGACCAAGTTACCACCGATCTTGAAAAAAGCGTAACCCACCCCCTCTATGATCTTGAATTTGAAACAGGAGAAGTTATTAGTCCAATGGTTTACTCTGAAAGAGAATGGAATACAAAGTACAGTGTAACTCCCTTCTATTCAAGTGTTATGAATGATGGGAAATTATTATGAACAAATTTACACCTGAAGACTACATAAATTACAGACTACAAAGAGCAAGAGAGACACTTGATGAAATAAAGATTTTGATTGATAACAAACTCTGGAATACGGCAATTAATAGGATGTATTATGCATGTTTCTATGCAGTAGGAGCTTTGCTTGTAAAACATGGCATTGAGACCTCAAGCCACTCAGGGAGTCGGCAAAAATTTGGGCAATTATTTATCCATACAGGACTAATTAGTAAAGATCTGGGCAAGCATTATTCTGAGCTATTTGAAAAAAGACAAAAAGGAGATTACAACGATTTTTTTGATTTTGATGAAGAAACGGTAATGAGGCTTTATCCTACTTCGATGGACTTAGTCAAGGAAATTAACAAAATGGTTAAGGGTTAGGAAAATGTACATAACACATGGCTATAGCTCATGGCAACCCTGTCGTAAAATTTGAAATTTTGTATATTTACCTGGGCGTGGTGGTAGACTGGAAGAGTAAGAGCCAGTGATGCCACAAGCCATAGCCCTACGTTGTGTTCAATTTGCATAAGATCTAAATGATAATATTAACAAAAGAATATTACTCAAAAGTTTTTGGCACTTTGAAAGAAGTTAACATCAATAACCTATTTGCTCGTTCAGTTGTAGAAAACTTTGTGTCAGGGACTGTTTATGTAGATGATATAGATAATCCAACAACTTTTTATGTGGTCCATCCTTATGGAATGTCATTGCTTTTCGGCAAGAACGATAATAAAGAATTCAATCAAGAATTTAAAAAATATGCCTTGAACAATAACAATATTCGAGATTCACATGAATGGATGCAAGCATATCCTAAACAATGGGATTCAACTCTAAAAAAACTATTTGCTGATTGTTCGATTAAATCATCTGAAAACAATTCAAACCTGACAAAGAATATCATTGAACTAAATACAAGGGTCAATTTCAAGTTTGACCCAATAAAGTACCAAGACTTAAAAAAAGAAATTACCCCTCCTCAAGTTCCAGCTATTAAAACAGGGAAAAGCGAATTTGAAAATATGCAAGGGAATGTTATCCCTTTGAATTTTTGGAATGACACTAATGACTTTCTTGAAAATGCTATTGGCTACAGTACATATTATGAAAACGAACTTGCATGTACGGCATTTGCAGCATACATAATGGACAACTTCTTGGAACTCGGTATGGAAACAGTAGCAAAATTTCGTGGAAAAGGTTTAGCACAATATACATGCAGTAAACTTATTGACTATTGTCTAGAAAATAACTATGAACCAATTTGGGCTTGCAGGCTTGAAAATATTGGTTCGCACAAACTAGCTCAAAAATTAGGGTTTACTGATATTTTACAAATTCCATATTACCGATTAAGCAACTAGAAAACTGTACACAATAGACGGCCGTGAGCCATAAAGCTCACGGTGCGCCCCTGCCTGCCTTAAGGCCTGCGTGACACATCCGACATCGGATCAGGCAGGCCTTACATTTATCTGCCGTAATGAAATGAAGGCATACCACCCCCGCATCAAGTGCGCGGCAGGCCAAGCGTACAGTACGGGTCTCACCCTACCCTTCATGCCGGCCCATCGCTAAAAATGTCCACCGGACATTTTCTTAACGCGCCGTCCTCCGGGTAAGGGCCTATTCTTTCCTCCGATCCCCGCGACATCTACCATTTAGGGATTATTGGCTACGGGCTTTGCAAAGATGTGTATTGTTATTTACCGATTACAAGGGACTTGCACCCCTTAGAATATCTGACTACCTTTCGGTAGTCTGCCCATGCCGGGCACACACAAAATGTATGGTGAATAAAATTCCGAGCAACTTTCAACTTTCTGTGCAATTCGATACATTAGTGCTGTTGGAAAGTGTAAGCACTCACCATACATAGACGTTGTGGCTCACTACCCAAAGTGAGTAATAAACTACATATTACTTTCATTTTGTTCCATTATTCGTTAACTTTGTTATGTGGAACAAAAGCGTCAACTGAGCTTCTTTAAAAATTACTTTCACGACTTTTTTGATCCGTTAAAGGAAAGTGTAAAGGACAAGATTGACCAGATACTTTTCATGGTGAGAATAGCGGAGAGGATACCAGGAAAGTTTTTTCAACATATGAGAGGGACTGACGGACTGTTCGAAATACGTGTGGAATATCAAAGTAATATATACCGAATCTTCTGTTGTTTTGACGAAGGAAATCTGGTTGTACTTTTTAATGGATTTCAGAAGAAGACGCAGAAAACACCAAGGAAAGAGATCGAGAAAGCCTTAAGAATAAAGGACGAATATTTTGAACAAAAGCGAAAAAGTAAATGAATAAGGACATCACCACATTTGATGAACATCTTGACAAGCGCTACGGACCTATTGGGTCTGAGACACGAGCCAACTTTGAAATCAAGGCCAAGGCTTTTGCGATTGGAGAAATCATCAGAGATGCTCGTAAGGAAGCAAAAATGACACAGGAGCAACTGGCGCAACGCACCGGTACGAAAAAGAGCTTTATATCCCGAATAGAAAACGGGCACAGCGATATTCAACTTTCCACTTTATATCGGTTGATGGAAATAGGGCTGGGCAAAAAAGTGAACCTGACCATCGGATGATGAACGAGCCACAACATGCTGTACACGCCATGCGTAGCTCCCGTCACTACGGGACGGTTAAATTTTGGCCTTTGTGGCACGAATAAAAAATTCTCCTTATATTGCAAAAAAGAGTCCACTTTCCCGTAGAGCGCCCATACGCATACAGTCGTCGTTATAGGTTATTATTATGAATATTAAAACAGCTTTCATATTAGCATTCACCTTAATGTTCGTGAATGTAGGATCGTCACAGGAATTGAGTTCCTATGAAAAACCTGTTGAAAAGGCGATCTTCTCGCCTATACTCGATGACACTGTTAAACTGGAAATCATTATTCCAGTGAATCTAATACTTTCAAATTACACTGACTATCCAGTAATATATTTATTTGATCGCCAAAATGGAATCAACTACGATTACAGCCTTCATTCAATTGATTACTTGACCTCAATTAGTGCAATCCCAAGATCAATCATCGTAGGAATCTCTTTAAACAATAGTGTTCGGGGAAAATGGACAAATCCTAACATCTCGGGTGGGAAGGCAGACGATTTTATCACATTCTTAATCGATGAGTTTTACCCAGTGCTCAAAGAAGACTACCCTGTTTCAAGTTTTAATCTTATGATTGGTCATTCAAGGACAGCTATTTTCTCATCTTATGCCCTATCAAGAAATTTTGATTTTTTTAATGGAGCCATTGCTAGTAGTACGGCTGATTTTGATTTTGGAGATAAATATCAGAAATTACAGTTCGAAGAATTTCTGGATACAATTGCAACGGCACCTAATGACTATTACTTGTATTTCTCAACGGGTGAGAAAAGGTATGGTGATACACATGAGCCTAGGGTGGACATATTTAATGCTTATTTACTTGACCAGGATTTACCTGCAAATTTTCATTGGAAATACTACAAAGAAAATGTGGGACACTTCGTAATACCAGGACTTACGGTGAATAGAGCCCTAAGCGAAATATTTACTAACTACAGAGATGTTTTATGGAATTGTTTCAAAATAGTCAATGATTCTACCTATGCAGATAATGTACCATGGGAAAAATATTTGGAGCAATATCGCTTGGTTTCTGAAAATATGGGATATCCATTGCGCCCTGATATGCTCTTCTTTAATAGTATTGCCTCCTCATATCAAAACGATTACAATAATCACTTTGGAGATAATAAATTCAAGTATGCACTTATAGTACTTTTGGAAGCCATAAAAACCTACCCAAATAACTACGACTTGTCCAGTTGGATTGGTGAGATATACATGACACAAGGTGATAGTAAAAACGGAATGATGTATCTGGATAAAACAATTGAATTGATAAATAATGATGAGAGTTTATCTAAACAAGAAAAAGAAAATGTGGTTAAAGAGGTGACTCAAAACATACAAGAAAAGAAATAACAACCTACAACATTAAGCCGAATTCCGGGAGCTTGCCTCCTAGGTGGGAGATTATTTATATGTTTTTTCGGTTTTCAGCATTATTTTAAAAAGCATGTCTTTATTAAAAATCCATAGTGCCTGATTCTTACAAACCGCTTAGGAAGGATATGCCTCTCAAACCGACTCATAAACTCTGAGTCAGTAAGCTCCATTTCCTTGATCTTATTACCATCAGCATAGTCTTTGTATTCAAAGCGCACGCAGCCCTGTTTGACCATCTTTATGCGGTGGTGGGTAATGGCTGTTTTGTGGGTGTACCTGCCAAGGTACCTGATCACCCGATCAGGGCCTCCAATGGGAGCCTTGGCATAGACTTTCCATTTTTTGTAGCCAGACAGCCGTATGGCTTCCTGTATTTGTTCAGTATCACAGCGGATCTGTTCGGTTCAACACATGGCTATGATTCCGTGGCAGCTATGGCGTAAAACCGGAAGTTGCCTATACTTATCTGGCAATGGCCTCAAGATTGAAATAAAGTGGCATTGTCCCGTAGTCACGGGAGCCCCGGCAAATAGCAGGGTCGTTGTGTTTAATTAAAATAAACAATAACGAATGTATACTGTTATCAAAGCAGTATAATACTACGCTACCAAAATTATATTTTATGTTTGGAATGTTTAAAAAGAAATCAGAAATAGAGCCACCGGAAGCCAGGTATGTTCAATTTTCGAAGGAAGCTTTTACACTCTCTGTATCAAATCGAAGATTAAGCGATGGCAGAACAGCAGGAGCAAATGAAGTACTGAAGCAAATTGAGCATTAAAGAAGGATTCTTTGACATGGGGTTTTATCAATTTAAGTGCCAACAGTGCTTCATAAATTCAGTGGATGAATTATGGGATTTCATTTCCAGTCCCCAAAACCTTAAAGTAATTACACCCGATTATATGGGATTCGAAGTTACTTCAAAAGACCTTCCGGATAAAATGTACGAGGGTATGATAGTTTCTTACAAAGTAGCTCCTCTTTTGGGGATAAAAACAACATGGGTAACGGAAATCACACATGTAAAAGACAAACACTATTTTATAGATGAACAAAGAGTAGGGCCTTATGCTATCTGGCATCATCAACATTTTCTGGAGGCTACACCAAAAGGAACCCTGATGAAAGATATAGTCAGCTACAAGCCTCCCTTTGGGATACTGGGGAATGTGGCTAATGCCCTTGTCATCAAACAAAAGCTGAAAGAAATATTCGACTACAGAACCGGGATGCTGAGTAGGTTATTTGAAGAATTCCCTTCAAAAAAT
>JAOUKJ010000351.1 GCA_029882675.1 Cyclobacteriaceae bacterium | reverse complement strand
CTATCTGTTATGTCCAATTCTGCAGGAATTCAAGGAACACAGAAGTGAGCTGGAAGATACCCTGTTTGAAATGTATTCACGGGCGCTTGATGGCCAGGGAAAAGCGGTTATGAATCAACCCCCGTATATTGCCGTTACCGTACAGGGTGGCGTTGGCACATTTGAAGAGCAAGAGTTCTTAATTGACCAATACGGTGTGGATTCAGTGGGTTGGGGATCTCCCTTTCTGCTGGTTCCTGAAGTGGTTAATATTGATGGCAATACCATGTCTATGCTTAGTGAGGCACAGGAAGAGCAACTATTCCTCAGTGATATGTCTCCCCTTGGTATCCCTTTTAATACGTTAAAAGATGCCAGCATAGATATCGAGAAACAGAATAAAATAGAAACGGGAAAACCCGGTGCTGCGTGTCTGAAAAAATACCTGGCACTCAATAGCGAATATACTGAAAAGACAATTTGTACTGCTTCAAGGCAATACCAACGGAAGAAAATAGGTCTTTTGGAAAAGGAAGGACTACCCGTTCAGGAATTTAAGGAAGCCGTAAGCCAGATTGTAGTGAAGGCCTGCTTGTGTCTGGGATTGGCCAATTCGGCATTAAAAAACAGTGGCGTAGAAAACACGGGCGATATCAAAGGGGTGGCCGTTTGTCCGGGACCCAATATAGCCTATTTTTCAAAAATTGTTTCACTCAAGGAAATGGCAGACCATATCTATGGTCGCATAAATATTATCACGCGTAGTGATCGCCCAAGTATGTTTGTAAAAGAGCTCAATATGTATATCGAGTATCTGCAAAAGAAAATTGATGACGGAAAAGGACAGTTCAATGACGCCCAACTGAAATATTTTAACACTTTTCAGGAAAACCTCAATCATGGTATTGATTATTATAATGAGCTGTTTTCAAGTTTTTGCCATCAGTTTGAAGAGGCAAAAGAGAATATTTTAACAGATTTTGACAAGTTGCGTGAAGAGCTGGATAAAATCAATCCATTGAAGAATTTCAAAATTCCTCAGCTACAGCACTGATCCTATTTCATCATTATTCTGTAGAATGAGTCGGTTTAAACCAGGTACTCACGGCTTTTCTACCATTGGCGATCAAAAGGTCTTTTTGGGCTTTTGAAAGGCGCTTGACTTTTGGCCCGATATCAGCAGAACTGATAGAAATGGTGCGTTGCCAGTCTTCTTCACTTAGTATACCCCTGTTCAGGTTTTCTATTACATATTTATAGAAGGCCCCAATGTAGTCTTTGAAGCCGTCAATGGCATAAGGAGACAATCCTTTCCCATCCATGTCGTAATTGATTTGATCTTCAACATCAATCCGCAGGCCAAGTGTTTCATGGTTTACTATCCGGTCACCACTTTTTCCGGATTGTCTGTCAAAAACATTGATGGGAAAGTTGCCCGTGATACCCCCATCAACCATAATGTCCACCCCTTCTCCGGGCTTTTGCACAATAGTTCCTGTACTGTCTATAAATACGGCCCGATAATAGAGGGGGACAGACATACTGATTCGCACGGCGTCTTTTACTTTCATATCCGGATAGGTCTCATGTGAAAAGACCATTAGGGTTTGCCGGTTGAGGCTCGTGCCTGTTACATACAATTTCCGGTACCCGGCCTGTTCCATTTCACGAAAGGTAATGTCGGGATTTCCCGTTTTAGCATTTATCATCTCCTCCAGCCAGCCTACAAATTTATCCCCCCGATACCAGCCGTATTTTCTATTCATGCGACTAATCCCTCCAACAAAGAAAAAGCGTCCATCATTAAATTTCTGAAATTTTGTGTTGTAAATAAGGGCCTCAATCTCTTTCCCTTCGTAGCCAAGTGCAAGTGCCAATGCTGTAATTGCCCCGGCTGATGTTCCTGCTACATGCGTGATTCCTTCCATCAGTTGCCTTTCCTCCAGTGCCGCAATAGCCCCTGCATACGCCAGGCCCTTAATGCCGGCACCTTCGAAGACCAGATTGTGGTAAGGTTGGGCGCATAACTGTAAGTGATTTTCAAAAATGAAAACGACCAGTATTAGAAATAGTCTGTTTAACGCAGTGATTATAAAGGATCTTTTCATTCGATCAGTACTTTAAGGCTACAGTAGTTTTAATAATGACACCTATCGAAAGGCAAGGGTTTCTGCCATTCGCATATTTAGTGGGACAAAAAAGGTGGTCAGTCGGCTCCATAAATCGGGTCAAATATAACAGACATAAAACAGAAAAACCTTCAGGTCACCTGAAGGTTTTTTCTAGAATGATTTATACTGCTAAAAAATATTAATCTCCTTTTAAATATCAAAAATGAAGCATCAAAAGTGGTTATGGTTGTAAATACCAGGGCTTTGTTGTATGAAAATCTACAGAAGTACCACCAATTTTTTCCAGCGCATCAACATTCCATTTATATTCAGAATTATACCTTGGCCTGGCACGGTAAACTGGTTTGCCTCCATTATCACCATAGAGGGGATCAGGTAAAGTAAAGCCGGTATATACGGCCGGGTCATAGTCATACCTTCTTAGATCCACCCATGTTTCTAAAATCCCTATAGCATGCAAGGAAATGTATTTCTGAAGCATAATATCGCTCAAGGCTAGCACATCAGGGGTTTGTGCCACTGCGGCACTGGCCATATAGGCATCTTTGTCTACCTGATTGATTCCTACAAAGTCCATATGTGCCTCTATCCCATTATTATAAGCAGTAAGGGCCAGGGGCTTATCACCTTTAATCAGGGCTGCCTCTGCTTTCATAAACTGCAATTCCCAAAAAGTGATCAAAGGGTGAACCACATCATCCTGATAGACATATTTTCCATAAAAGGGAGGGATGTCCTGGTCACCGGATGAGGTGTCTCCTACAGCCGCAGTCAATCCCCTAAAAATACCATCTGGTGAGGCCTGAAACATTTCGGCCAAGCGGGGATCAACAACACCTGAAAAAACCGTGCCGTCCACTAAGCTAATGGCAAACTCTGATTGCCTGTATACGCCCAAATTACCTCTTTTAGAGCCGTAAAAATTGGCATCGGCACTTGAAGTTGCAGCAAAAGGGACATTAAAATTATCTTCGTTGGACGCAAAGGATTTGTCCACATATTCAATTACCTTATTGGGATCGTAACTTGATTTATTGCTGATATGGTGTGCATTCCTAGCCAGTGTGGCATATACAAATTTTTTCCATTTATCTGCATCACCACCATACACCAAGTCTCCTATAATGAGGGTGTTCGTCTCATCGTTTTTATTCAGGTAATCTAAAGATTCATTGCAAAGACGTACGACCTCATCATAAATTTCAGCCTGATTGTCATAGTCGAAAATATACCTGCCGGGTTCCCAGGCCTGTTTAAATATCATCTCGCCATATACATCGGTGGATGACTGCCAACTCCATGCCCTGATGGCCTTTGCGGCCCCTACATACCACCATTTCTTGCTGGCCTCTGCATCATCTGTAATGAGGTCGATATTGGTGCCAATAGCCCAATAATGTTGCCTCCATTTTTCACCTGCAGCATCGCTTCCCGGCAAATACCCGTGAAGGTCTCCCCAATATCTTGGTGATGTGCGGTGCCAGTTTTGGGTGTACATTCCAAAATACCTACTGTCAAATACTTCACCTCTGGTCATTTCCCAAAAGAGTGGGGGCATAAGGACTTCTGCGGTGGCCGTTGTCGGAAACCTGGGATCGTGGTTGATATCCAGATATTCTTCACAGCTACTAAGTAGGATTAAAGCTGTGAATATGCCTAATATTTTTATTGTTTTCATCTTTCTTGTTTTTACAATTGAAAAATCCATTATATACCAAGCCTAATTCCAAATGAGATGGTTCTGGGCAAGGAAACAGCGCCATAATCGAACCCATAGGCCCCGGCTCCGGCAGTTGCAGGGTTTGTGCCATTAACCACTGGATCGGCCCCGGAATAGTTGGTTATCATAAACAGATCGGTCATGGTGGTGAAAACACTGATGGTGCTCACTCCTTTTATTAAACCGGAGGGAAGGTTATACCCCAGGGTAATGTCCCTAAGCCTTAGCCAATTTATGTCGCGTTCGATAAATTCTTCAGCTGCAATTGATCCATAGTACCTGCTACCCTCATCAAATGGATTAATTTCAATGTCATTGACAGTGGGTGTAGATGAGTTTTCATTCCCATCTCTCAGCACCCCTTCAAATATTACCGGGGTTTCCCTGTCCAGGGATCTTGCACTGGCACTTAATCCGGAAAACATTAGGAAAGACTCATTGGCATTATACACATCGCCACCCTTTCTGATGTCTAACAAGAATGAGAAAAACAGATTTTTATAATCCAGCGTATTGGTAAACCCGATCATAAAATCAGGATTTCGCTCCCCAATAGGCAGGTAGTCGGAGGTTTGGTAGGGCAATCCGTTTGCTGGATTGATCAGGATATCTCCGTTATCATTGCGTTGATAACCCCTTCCTCCAATAGCAGTGGCAGATCCCATGCCGCGTTGATGGTAGTCCCAATTGTAGTAAGGGAAATTTTCAGGGTTATAAAAATCGGGCAGATTAGATGCATAAGCGCTACCTCTGGCATGACCGTATAGCCAGGTGTCTGAACTGTACCATTCGCTTACTTTTGCCGGCAGCTCTTTTACAATGGACTTGTTTTTCGTAAAGTTCACCAACATAGACCACTCAAATTCATTGGTCAACACAGGGCTTCCACTCAGTTGGACCTCTACACCACTCGTGGATATGTGGCCTCCATTCAAAAGCCCGAAAATAAAACCTGTGCCATAGCTCAGGCGTTGGGTTGAAACCTGATCAATGCGATCATATTTATACACGGCTACATCCAATCCGGCTCTTCCATTAATAAACTTCAGTTCTGTA
>JAOUKJ010000349.1 GCA_029882675.1 Cyclobacteriaceae bacterium | reverse complement strand
CCCTGATTTGGAAGTGGTGGGAAGTCACCACCGGGTTCATTAATTCGGCTACCCAGTGTGATCGTATCACCTGAATCACCACTTCCTGAAAAGTCATTATATGAAGGCACCGTTGTCAAATCATCAAATTTGGTAAATCGACCGATAAATTTGAGTGGAACAGTTTCCAGCGATCCATTTCTGTGTTTGGCAATAATCACCTCGGCTGTTCCTATGGTAGAATTACCATTTTCATCTTCGGTAATCTTATAGTATTCCGGACGGTAGAGAAACATCACGATGTCAGCATCCTGTTCAATAGAACCTGATTCCCTCAAATCGGAAAGTTGCGGCCGTTTTTCCCCCCCACGGGTTTCTACGGCCCTGGAAAGCTGTGAAAGCGCAATAACAGGCACATCAAGCTCCTTTGCAATACCTTTCAGCGCCCGGGAAATGGAAGCAATTTCCTGCTCACGGTTACCCCCTACCGAATCTCCGCTCATCAATTGCAGGTAGTCAATAACAATGAGTTGCACGTCGTGCTGGGCCTTAAGCCTCCTACACTTCGCCCTTAACTCAAGTATTGAAATGGCGGGCGTATCATCTATAAAGAGCGGGGCAGTAGCCAGTTTTTTGGTTTTGTTCACCAGTTGGTGCCACTCATGGTCGGCCAGGTTTCCCTTTTTTATTTTATCACTTTCCAGTTCTGCCTCTGCAGAGATCAGCCTGTTCACCAACTGCACCGATGACATTTCCAGCGAAAAGATAGCCACAGCTTTATTAAAGTCCACCGATGCGTTACGCAAAGCAGATACAACAAATGCTGTTTTACCCATACCGGGTCTGGCTGCAATAATCACAAGATCTGATTTCTGCCACCCTGAAGTGACCCTGTCCAGATCAGTAAAACCACTGGGCACTCCCGTGAGGTCATCCTTGTGGTTTTTTCGTTCCTCCAGTTCATGAATAGCCTGCACCATCAATGAACGCATACTGTCGTAATTTTTACGAATGTTGGTCTCGGAAATGGTAAAAAGTGCCTGTTCGGTCTTATCCAGTAAGGTGAATACATCGGTGGTATCTTCATAGGCATCGTGATGGATTTCGGAGGCCACTTTGATCAGCTCACGCTTAATAGACATCTCCAGCACAATCCTGGCGTGATGTTCAATGTTTGCGGCTCCTGAAATACGAGAGGTCAGCTCAGCCACATAATAAGCCCCACCTACGAACTCTAATTTCCCATTTTTACGCAGTTGACTCACGACCGTGCGCATGTCTACGGGTTCGGACTGCGTAAACAGATCCACAATAGACTGATAAATCTCCTTGTGGGCATCCGAGTAAAAACTCTCGGGTTTCAGAATATCGATAACTTCGGTCAGGGCATCTTTTTCAAGCATCAGTGCGCCCAGAACGGCCTCTTCCACATCCAGAGCCTGTGGTGGCAACTTGCCCAGGCCTTCTGTAATTTTCCGCACTTTGGCTTGCTCCATACGATTGCCCAACCTCACTGGTGTTGTTTTGCTAGACTCCATGTAATGGTTGTTGGTTTTGGTTGACGGGTTGCAAGTTCAAACCTAATCATATTTTCCTGTTTGACCAATCTCACCGAATTCCGTTACGTTAAAAAAATTATCAACACATAAAGCCTTTCTCAGCGCCCTGTGAATAACCTGCAGATAGTTTACCCACATAGTTATCCACAATTTATCAACAAAAAATTGGCCAATGTGTGTAAAACTTCACAAAGTTACCACCGAAAAATTGTTTTATCCACAAAGTTTTCAACAAAAGGGATTATTATCACTACACACCGTTATTATTAGTGCATTATCATTATTTTTGCATCGAATCAATTCCTTATTCATGTCAAAGCATTACCATTTTATATCCATCGGAGGCAGTGTTATGCATTCCCTGGCCATATACCTGAAAAAACAAGGTCACCAAGTTACCGGATCAGACGACCACATCTACGGAAAATCAGCAGAACAGCTAAAAAAAGAAGGGCTTTTTCCCGAAAAGGAAGGGTGGTTTGAAGAAAACATTCACAGTGGTCTCGATGCGGTCATCCTGGGTATGCACGCCAAAGCCGACAATCCGGAACTGATCAAAGCCCGGCAACTCAACATTCCGGTACTTTCATTTCCTGAATTCATATATAATCTCAGCAAAAACAAACAGCGGATTGTCATCGCCGGAAGTCATGGTAAAACAACCATCACCGCGCTCATCATCCATATATTACAATATTGCAACCGGGAGTTCGATTATTTGATTGGAGCCTATACGCTGGGCCTATCGTCTGTTGTTAAAATTTCTGACGCCCCTGTCATCGTACTGGAAGGCGACGAATATCTTTCCTCCGTCATTGATCCAACACCAAAGTTTCATAGATACCAGCATCATATCGGGCTGATAAGTGGCATTTCCTGGGATCATGCAAATGTCTTTCCGACAGAAGATGATTACGTAAAGCAGTTTGATGATTTTGCCGATGCCACTCCCAAGGCAGGGACGCTCATCTTTTGTGATGAAGATCCCATTGCGCCGGCAATAGGAAACAAAGAACGCGAGGATGTGATGACAATAAGTTATAAAACCCATCCACACCTTATCGAAAACGGAAAAACATATCTAACCTACAACAACGAATTAATACCCATAAAAATATTCGGCAAACATAATATGCAAAATGTGAGTGCCGCCAAAGCTGTATGTGAAAAAATAGGCATTACTCCTGATGAGTTTTATGCTGCAGTTCATCATTTTGAAGGAGCCCATAAGCGTCTTGAAGTGGTGAAAACAAATTCTTCAACCGTTGTTATCAATGATTTCGCACATGCACCCTCTAAAGTTTCAGCCAGTTCCCAGGCCGTAAAAGAACAATTTCCGGACAGGAATCTGGTAGGTTGCGTTGAGTTACATTCATTCAGCAGCCTGGACAAAACTTTTCTACCACATTATAAAAACAGCTTAAAATATTGCAATACACCTATTGTTTATTACAACCCCGCTAATCTGAAGTCCAAAGGGCTGGAACCGCTTACGCTTCAGGAGGTCAGGGAGGCTTTTAATGACAATCGTATTGAACTGTTTACTGATACCAACGCACTGCATGACCGCCTGCTTAAGCAGAACTGGGAAAACACCAACCTGCTTATGATGAGTTCAGGTAATTTCAACAACCTTGACATCGCCAAAATCGCCGAAGAACTAAAATAACATGGAACTCAACCTCAAAAATCCCCTGATCATTTTCGACCTGGAAACAACGGGCACAAATATTATTACCGACCGGATTGTGGAAATGTCGCTACTCAAGGTTATGCCCAATCAGGAAGTAATAAGTAAAACACATAAAGTTAATCCTACTGTAGCCATACCACCGGAAGTCACGATGATTCACGGCATAAGTGATGATGACGTAAAAGACTGTCCCACTTTTAAGCAGTTGGCAAAAAGCCTGGCTGAATTTATGCAAGGTGCAGACCTGGCCGGTTTTAATGTATTAAAATTTGATGTACCCATTTTAATTGAGGAATTTCTGAGGGTTGATATTAATTTTGATATTTCAAAACGCAAGATTATAGATGCCCAAAAAATCTTTCACCTTATGGAAAAAAGAACGCTCTCTGCGGCATATAAATTTTACTGTGGCCAGACACTGGAAAATGCACATTCCGCTGAAGCAGACACCATTGCTACCTATGAAGTACTCAAGGCACAGGTGGGTCGGTATGAAAACCAAAAAGTGGTGGACAACCTCGGCAATGAAGTGGGTGTCATCAGAAACGACATGTCTGCTTTAAATGAAATCAGTAAATCAAATCTGGTGGATCTTGCCGGTCGGCTTGTTTATGATAAAGATGGGGTAGAACGATTTAACTTCGGCAAACACCGGGGGAAGAAAGTCCTGGAAGTCCTTGACAAGGAACCGCAATACTACAGCTGGATTATGAATAATGAATTTGCACTTGACACCAAACGTAAACTCACACAAATAAAGTTAAAAGCACAAACGCTTTAGGCAAAATGCCCATTCATCCTGAACTTTTAGACATCTACTCCAGCTTCAATCCCAATGATCCGGGATCGGATAGTTCCCTTTTTGGTCTGCCTTATACCCTGGATCATGCAGAACTGGTCATTCTTCCCATACCCTGGGAGGTTACCGTATCATACCGTGCAGGTACGGCAGATGGCCCTGAAGCAATCCAGGCAGCATCCGCTCAGGTAGATCTCTATATCAGGGGTATCCGCGAATCATGGAAATTCCCGATGGTCATGCTTCCGGTCTCTCAGCAGATCAAACATGAAAACAACAAGTATCGGGACATGGCCAGAACATACCTGCGGTGGATTGAGGAACAAGGGATGGACACCATGTCTGAGGAAATGAAAATAATACCCCGGTTTGTCAACGATGGGTGCGAAAAGCTCCATATTTATGTGAAAAACAAAAGCCTGGAGCTTCTTAAAATGGGTAAACAGGTGGCTTTGTTAGGCGGAGATCACAGCACACCACTGGGTCTGCTCAGGGCACTGGCCACACGCTACAAAAGCTTTGGCATCCTGCAAATAGATGCCCACGCTGACCTGCGTGTCTCCTATGAAAATTTCGTCTATTCTCATGCCTCCATCATGTACAACGCCCTCAAACTCCCGCAGGTAAAAAAACTTGTGCAAGTAGGTATTCGGGATATCTGTGAAGATGAAGTATCCTACATCAACAACAACAGGCACCGAATAACCACCTTTTATGATGAAAGCATTAAGGAAGCGGTTTTTCAGGGAAGCACCTGGCAACAACAGGTAGAGCGCATCATAGAAGAGCTTCCTGAACTTATTTATATCAGTTTTGATATTGACGGCTTGGCACCTGCCTATTGTCCAAACACAGGTACTCC
>JAOUKJ010000350.1 GCA_029882675.1 Cyclobacteriaceae bacterium | reverse complement strand
CTAGTGTTAGTTTTTATAACCCACGTTGGTTGGGTCACTTCCCTGTCTTCATATTGCTGAATGACACCCCGCACTTCACTGAGTGCTTTATATTTACGATATAAAGCCGCATTATTGTCCAATAAAGCCTCAAACTGGTCTTTTTCCTTTCCTGATAATTCTCCATAGAGATAGGACATCAGCAGTTTTTCCTCCATTTCAGTTTCCATAATAAACCGTATCTTTATTGATATTCTTTGCTTTTAATATTTTCCGCAGACTATTTAGCCCATAATACAACCTTGACTTGGCCGTATTTTCAGATATATCCAGTACTTCGGCAATTTCCCTGAATTTCAACCCCTCATACTCTTTCATGATCAGTACTTCACGCTGCTCAGCTGCGATCAGCATAAAACATTCTTTCAGTATCCCGTTGAGTTCCGAAAGCTGCAACTGTTGGTAAGGGTTTATTGAATCATCAATTATATTTTCCACCTTCTCCTTTTCCTCATCAGAACCTTTCCTGAAGGAAACCATCAAATTTCGTTTAGATTTTCTTTCTTCTTCATGACAATGGTTCACAGCAATTCTGTAAAGCCAGGGCTTGAATTTGCTTATATCTGCCAGGGTTTCAATATTTTTATACATCGCTATAAAAGTCTTTTGTGTCACCTCCATGGCCAAATCATGATCTGAAAAATACTTGTAGCAAAAATTGTACAATCGCTTATGCCATAAACTAATGAGTTGGCTAATTGCCTTATCATCACCTCTCCGAGCCTTTTCTATCAGGTTTTCTGCATGTATCATGGCAATATCCAAAAGCGTATCCGGGTACATTAAATATACGACTTTAACTTATAGATGGGTGTCCGTGAAAAAAAGTTTTAATAAGGGGCACTTTTTTATTCATTTCACATAGCCCTATATTTGCACGTCCAAACACGATGAATAAACTTATTAAATTCGTAATCACCTGGTTCCCCAGGAAATTTCTTCAGAAAGCAGGCCCCGTTTTTCTCAAATCACTGGCTTTGTTTTTAAGAGGCAGTAAATACACCTGTCCGATTGAAGAGCGTAGCTACAGCACATTTCTTCCCTATGGACGTATAAAATCAAGACCCAACGCATTGTGCCCAGGTTCATTATCCCTGGAAAGGCATCGGCTTTTGTGGTTGTACTTAAAAGAAAAAACTAATTTCTTTCAACAAAAACTTGATGTGTTACATATTGCCCCGGAACAGTGTTTTATAAGAAAATTTGAAGAACAACACGGTGAACGGTATATAACTGGTGATTTGGAATCCCCACTGGCCAAGGTAAAACTCGATGTGCATAAATTGCCTTTCAATGATAATTCATTTGATGTCGCCATGTGTAACCATGTACTGGAACACGTAGATGATGATATTCAGGCTTTGTCTGAGATTAAACGCGTACTGCGCAAAGGCGGATGGGCTATTCTTCAGGTACCGTTTTTTTATCCTATCCCGGAGAAAACCTATGAAGATCCCTCGATTACCCTTCCCGATGAAAAGGAAAAACACTTTGGCCAACGAGACCATGTCAGAATGTATGGAAAAGACTATGCTGAGCGTATCCGATCTGTAGGCCTCGATGTATTTGAGGATAAATATGTGAAAACATTATCAGAAAAAATTCAAAAAAAATACGTACTCCCCGTTGATGAAATAATCTATTTATGTGTAAAAAATTAAAAGAAGGAGCAACCCTATACTAAAGAGGCGTCTCGTTAATTTCATCGATTTTTGGCTCACAATCAGGAATATTGTTAAATTTGCTCTGTTCATTATTTTTTTTTCAATATAAAGGGTTACCAGCAACAATTAATAAAGTATATAAAGACGAGTCAACATGAGTGACAAAGAGATATTTGATAGGATTTGCAAAGGTGACGAGAAGGCACTGGAATATCTCTATAAGAAATATTACAGGATGATGGTCAAATTGGTTGTCTCCAACAATGGCACTGAGCAGGAGGCTAAAGATGTATACCAGGAAGCACTCCTCGTATTTTGGCAAAAATGCATAAGCCAAAAACTTGTGTTAACTTCAAAAATCAGCACATATATTTATAGTATATGTCAGAATTTATGGAGAAAGGAATTAGACAGAAAGAAAAGACTTTCAAACGAAGAAAGTGACTCGGTTGAGTATCAGGATTTTGAGAAAAAAGAAAAAGCCAGAATAATGGTAGAGTGCATAGACCAATTAGGCAACACCTGTAAAAAGGTTTTAATGTACTACTATTATGATGGGTTATCGATGCAGGATATAGCAGATAAACTTGGTTTCGCCAATACAAATACGGCTAAAACTAAAAAATATAAGTGTAAGAAGAAGTTGGATGAATTAGTGAAGTCTTTATATACAGAACATGATTTCCTGGATTAAGAATAGAAAATGGATATAACTGAAAAAATAGAAGCTTATTTAAATGATGGTCTGAGCCAGGTTGACAAAATAAGGTTTGAGCAGCAAATGGAAAGTGATCCTTCCCTAAAGAATGAAGTTGATTTGCAATCAGAAATCATTAACGGAATAAAGGAAATAAGAAAAGCAGAATTAAAAAGTATGCTTAACAATATCCCTACCCCTGGATTAAACTGGATGGGAGGAACCAACATACAAATAATATCAACCGTTGCGGTAGCTGTTGCGGCCGGGCTCGGGGCGTATTTTTACTGGCCTTCTGACAATGCGGAAGAATTATCACAAACAAACGGAATTACACAAAAAGAAATAACTACCCCGGAGATCATAGAACATCAGGTTCTCAGCCAGACTGATTTGGAAGGAATAGCTACAGACAAACCAGCAGAAAATCAATCAAAAGAACAATTCACACCTGCCAAAAATAGCCAGCGTGAAACCGTTACAGAATCGACAGAAGCTATTAAAGAAATCAGCACCGGAGAAGCAAAGCCTAACATTCCTGATAGTTTCGATGTATTGCCTGACAACTCCATTAATAATCCGGACAACACATTACTGGATAAAACTGATTACGAAGATGAATCCGTTGCAGTCACCATTGACAATAGTTTAAATAAATTTAAATTCCACTACCAGTTTAAAGGAACTAATCTGGTGCTGTATGGTGAATTCAATGAAACATACGAAATCCTCGATTTTAGAAAAAATGATAAACGGGCTTTGTATTTATATTACAAAAACAAATACTACAGCCTGAATCTCGACCAAACAAAAATCACAGAACTCAGCGTTGTTAAAGATCGCGGATTAACGGAAGACTTAAATAAAGTAAGAGCAGGGGCAAACTAGCCCCTGAGCTCTTTTCTCTACATTCTCCAATTCATTTCAACACATTATTTGGGTATAAACCTTATTTTTCAGATATTACTTGTGCGTTTAACATGAAGCATGAAATATTCGGAAATAATTGGGGCAGGACACTATGTACCAGAGACAATAATCACAAATGATTACCTGTCTCAAATCATGGACACAAGCGATGAGTGGATCATCGAAAGAACAGGGATAAAGGAACGTCGTTATATTGATCCTTCGAAGGACACCCTTGCCAATATGTCAAAAAAAGCTACTGACATGGCGCTATCCCAGGCGGGTATTCACAAAGAAGAAATTGATTTTATCGTTTTTGCGACCATTACGCCTGACTATTTTTTTCCCGGATCAGGGGTTTTATTACAACGAGAACTTGGCCTGGAAGGAATTGGTGCCCTTGATCTCAGAAATGCTTGCTCGGGTTTTATCTATGCCCTTTCCGTCGCCGACCAATTCATTAAAACAGGTATGTACAAAACCATACTTGTTGTAGGCGGTGAAATTCAATCCACAGCACTTGATCTAACCACCCGTGGGAGAAATACTGCAATAATTTTCGGGGATGGCGTAGGTGCGACCATTTTAAGGGCCACAAACGAACCCGGAATATTAAGCACTCATTTACACGCTGATGGAAAATTTGCGGAAGAGCTCTATGTCAAAGATCCGGGAAGTAGCAGGCCAAGAGAAGAAAGGCAGCCGGAACAAATTCTCGACACTTCCACGTATAAGGTTTTCATGAATGGCAATATGGTTTTTAAACACGCCGTAATTCGGTTTATAGAAGTGATAAATGAAGCCCTCGATCATAACCAGCTTAAAAAGGAAGATATTGATTTACTTATTCCACATCAGGCTAATCTCAGGATCAGTAAGTTTATTCAATCCAAGCTTCAACTCCCTGATGAGAAGATTTATAATAACATTATGTACTACGGAAATACCACAGCCGCCTCAATACCGATAGCAATGAGCGAAGCCCTGCAAGAAGGAAAAATAAAAAAGGGTCAAATTATTTGCCTTGCCGCTTTTGGCAGTGGATTTACCTGGGCCTCAGCAATGATTAAATGGTGAAATAAAAAATATGAAAACAAAGTCGTACAATCCTTCTCAATTAGAAGTTGAAATAGCTGAAGCTATAAGTCAATTAGACCGCCAGATTGAAGCAAAAATCTCGGCAAATAAAATCATTAAAATAGAAAACAAAATTAATCAGGATAATCCTTTGATACGGATTTATCTGCTGGATCAGGATGGCGATCCGCATGAAGTTGTAGTCAAAATAATCCAGACCCCTGATAAGTTTTAAGCTGCGCATAACATTTATTCATTGTACATTGCGTTATTAAGAATGGTGGGAAGAAAATGAAATCAGCATACTTTTTTTGGATTGCTATTATATGGGCATTTGCGCTCATGTCAGCCAGTATAATAGGCTCCCGATATTTCGAAATTTCGAAAAACCTGGAAATATTTTCCGTTTTATACCAGGAGCTCAATCAATATTATGTGGATGAAACGAATCCAAATAAATTGATGCAAACGGCCATTGAAGGCATGCTTAATGAACTTGATCCCTA
>JAOUKJ010000348.1 GCA_029882675.1 Cyclobacteriaceae bacterium | reverse complement strand
AAGGACTTATCATTGACCCATAGTATGATTTCGCTGGGATCCTGTACGATGAAACTCAATGCCACGACCGAAATGATACCCATTACATGGCCGGAACTGTCTTCGTTGCATCCTTTTGTTCCTCGTGAGCAAGCCGCAGGTTATCGGCGAATCATTGAAGACCTGGAAAAATGGTTGTCTGAAATTACGGGATTTACAGCGGTATCATTGCAGCCCAACAGCGGCGCTCAGGGCGAGTTTGCCGGTCTTATGGTGATCAGGGCTTACCATGAATCGAGGGGAGAAGGGCATCGCAATGTGATTCTTGCACCTTCTTCGGCGCATGGCACCAATCCGGCCAGTGCCGTGATGGCCGGAGCCAAAATAGTGATCGTGGCCTGCGACGATCGCGGCAATATAGACATTGCTGACCTGAAGGCCAAGGCCGAACAACACAGCGAAAATCTTTCGGCGTTGATGGTTACTTACCCATCAACCCATGGTGTTTTCGAAGCAGGTATTACAGAAGTCTGTGATGTTATTCACCAGCACGGTGGACAGGTATATATGGACGGTGCCAACCTGAATGCGCAGATCGGGTTGACCAACCCTGTTGTCATTGGTGCCGATGTGTGTCATCTCAATCTCCACAAGACCTTCTGTATTCCACATGGTGGCGGAGGGCCCGGGATGGGACCTATTGGTGTAGTAGAACACCTCGCGCCATTCCTGCCGGGTAACCCCATGGTGAAAACAGGAGGAGATCAGGCTATTACGGCCATTTCGGCTGCACCCTGGGGCAGTGCGGGTATTCTTCCTATTTCTTATGCATATATTGCCATGATGGGCGCCGGAGGACTCAGCCGGGCAACCCAACTGGCGATTCTCAATGCCAATTACATTAAATCAAAGCTGGAGCAGCACTACCCCATACTCTATACCGGAGAAAACGGAAGATGCGCCCATGAGATGATCGTGGATTGCCGGGGGTTTAAGAAGTCGGGGATAGAAGTGGAGGACATCGCCAAGCGGCTGATGGATTATGGATACCATGCTCCCACGGTGTCGTTTCCTGTGCCGGGTACCTTGATGATCGAGCCTACCGAAAGCGAGACTCAGGCCGAATTGGACAGGTTTTGTAGCGCCATGATTGCCATTCGCGAAGAAGTGCGCGAAGTGGAGGAAGGCCATGCTGATAAAGAAGATAACGTGCTTAAAAATTCACCACATACTGCTGATGTGGTCACCGCCAATACCTGGGACAGATCATATTCACGTGAAAAGGCCGCTTATCCACTGGATGAACTCAGGGAACGGAAATTCTGGCCTTCGGTTTCTCGTATAGATAATGCCTATGGAGATCGCCACCTGTTTTGCAGTTGTGTGCCGGTAGGGTTGTATGAGGAGGAATAACTAACTCCCTTTAAAATTTCAGCTGCATTAGTTTGCTCATGATTTCATATTCTCTGGATTCTTTATCGAGGTCTTTGAATATTAATTTGCCCTTATTGAAGGAATCCAGCGCCTCCAATTGTTGGTTGTCCTTACTCATGGACAAGAGGGCTTCTACTGATTCGGTGGTTTGTCCATTGGCTTTAAGTGCCAGCAATGCTACGAGATTATTGACCGGGTTTCGGTCATAAAATTTTACCGTATAAAGGGAAATACTATCCAGCAATATTTTCACTTCTACAGCCTGGTTGAGTTTCTTTTTACAGTAGGCCAACAGGTATTCAATTTTGCGGTGGTCGGGATCGTAGGGCATGCCAACACCCAGGGTTTCGGGCCACACCAGGGCATCTTCCAGCAGGGATACAGCGGATTTCAATTTACCCTGCCTGATGTAGTCGAATGCCAAAAGGAGGTGAGACTCTTCATACACCTCTCTGCTACCATTGTATCCTTCAAAAGGCAGAACCTTCAGGGTATTCAGGACTTCGACACATTGTAGTGCATTTCCGTTTTCCAACAGTGATTGGGCGTAGTTAAAGCCAATGGCATGATTGTCGCTGAACGATTTATAAGCTTCACTGATAACGGCCAGCGCCTTATGATGATCCTGTCGTGTTTGGTAAAAAGAATAAAGGGCCAATTGTGCTCGCCAACTGTCAGGTTCAAGTGTAATGGCCTTAATCAGGTCATCCAGCGTGTGGCTGTCATTTCCTTTGACCAGCGCCGCACGGGTCAGGTAGAAAGTCGCATAGTTAGGTTTGTTTTCACAGGCCTCCAGCAAGGTAAGTCCATCTTTTTCCCGGCCAACTGCCAGATAGTTCAGCGCCAGGTAATACTTGAGTTTCCAATGATCGTTTTGTTTGTTTGCCCATTCGAGTATGCGAAGTGATTCTTGCCGGTAGAAAAAAACAAATTCAGCCGGCAGGCCTAATACCTTTACCACCATTTCATGGCTTTTCTCCGGATCGGTATCTTTATGCGACCAGGCATTCCATAAAAGGGACTTGACGTGGTTATTTGTTCCGGACAGCAAACCGATGGCCTCTCCTGTTTCTCCTATTTTAAGGTAGTCGATCCCCACTTCCAGGATGGTTTCGTTGGGAAACTCATTGGTTATACCTCTTAAGAACTCGTTGTAATCCTTTTCCTCCGTTCCTTTTCCACTTCGACCCCGGACAGCCAATTCATACCGTGCAAAATGGTTTAAAGGTGTCTCATTCAATATAGTTGATATCAGCTCTGCATATTCTCTTACCTGTCCCGTTTTTCTCAGTGCCACCAAACGAATATTTTGAGCCTTCACATTAAAACGGTCGTAGTCAAGGGCTCTCTCTGTGTAATGAAGTGCCCGTACATACTCGCCTTGTTGTGCTTTTATGATCGCCATTTGTGTATAAGCGGCTGATCGAAAGGCAGGCGACCGGGCTGCCCAGCCATAGGCCTCCAGAGCATTGATCAGGTCGTTGTCTGCATGATAGCCCAAACCGGCAAGGAAATTGGCTTCGGGATGGTAAGTGTTCATGCTGAGCACATTATTTGCGTAGGCCACTGTCTGCTGGTAAAATCCCTTGCGGTAGCTTATTTTGGCCAGCCCAAGAAAAGATTCCGGCCGGTATTGCCATAGGTTGATCAGTCGCTCGAAATTGATGCGGGCTTTTTCATATTCTCTGAAAGCCATGGCGTCCTGCGCATTAATGTATAGCTTTTCGCCTTCAGTGGGAGTCATGTCCGGCGCAAATGATTTGGCTATATGTTTCTCCGTTGAATCTTGTGAATAGTACAATACATTGTTGCCTAAAACTACTTTAATTTCCTTATTGGTGAGGTAGTCGATCGACAATTCATATGTTTCCATGGTTTTGAGCCATACGGGACGCATCCGCACTTCTTCTTCACCGGCAAAAATACGCAGGGTATCTCGTACGGCTTGCAGGGCGTTGATGCCAACATAAATATTTGATCCGTTCCGTTCTACATTCAACACGCCCTGGGGTGCGGCATCGACCATGCCGCCAATTTCTTTGTAGGGAAACCATATCTCACGCCAGCGGTCGGACGAGTAGGGCGATAACTGGGTATTTACAATGGGATTTACGTGCTGTCCGGGCGAGTATTGGTTGAGCATACGCCCGGCCTGAAATTCTATATACTGGCCTTTGTGGTCAGTGAGCAGGTCTTCCCATATTCCTCCTGATCGCGAGAGTGACCATATCCATAATTTGGCCCCGGGCATATCATCATATGGCGCCCAATGGCCAAAACCAAAATTGCTGTTGTGATAATAGCCGCCAAAATGTTCTTCAAAGGAACCGACCACGTGGTAGGACTTGGCAGGGCCAAAATCATTGTTTTTATACATAGACAGGACTCTCCCCTGGTCATCGCGGGGCCAGGGCCGGGCTTCACCGGGGTGGGTCAGGTACTGATTTCCCGGATAGAAAAACTCCAGGTCTTCGGTAGCCGCAGCAGCCCCGGTCATCCAGTTGTAGTATGACTGCCCCAGCGGAGTATGATTGTACCAGGTGGTTTTTGTCTCAAAAAAAGCCTTGTCTTTGGGTAATGTGATATTCACCTGCCAGGTGGTGCGTGAGGGGAGATCGAAATTGCCTACAATACAACTTACGCTACCATCATCGTTTTCGCGCAAGGTATAGTCTACTGGTGAGGCTGTTGAAGGGGAATGCCCAATGATGCCGAAGTTAAACTCTATTCCCCCTGAGGTCCAGGGCCCCCGCATGGCGATGTTCCGGAATTTTATGGCGTCGTTGGCATAGAGAAATTCCTGACCGGTAGACTTTTCAATTCCAGCCCATACTTTCCCGCCCACTTCAGGCAATACAACCACTTTGATGAACTCGTTTTCCAGAATGACTGTTTTCCAGTCCTGCTGTACAGCCTCATGGCTATAACCGTCAAATTTGTGATATGGGAATATTTTCGGGTTGGTGGTAAGAATTGGTATGGGATTGGGATCACTGTAAGTATAGGTGGGGTAGGATACCTTGCTTTCAGTAATGGTGGCGTTTTGGGCCAGGAGGCCGTCCACAATAAAAAAACATAATAACAGGGTAAAGACATATTGCTTTGCTCCTCTGTTTGAGTTGTACATACGTTGTTAATTTAGCAAACGCCAAAGTAGTATTTTTGAAGGAGATTAAGAAGTTTAAGTGGGCGAAAAATGTGTGAACGTATAGGTAGGTCTGCATTGAATAAAAAAACATCATCCTACCTGAAACCTCACCTTTCATCTGGCTACCTCAATACAAAATTCACATCAATACTGCCGACTGACCTACTGCTGCCTGCCTACTATTTTAATGTTTCTAAAATGCACCACACTCCCATGGTCGGTAAGCATGATATGCCCTTCTTTATGAAGGCCGAAACCTTCCACTTCTTTAAATTTACTTTTAGCCACACGTGCCATGTAGTCATCGCTGTCCCGTTCAAATCCGACCAGTTT
>JAOUKJ010000347.1 GCA_029882675.1 Cyclobacteriaceae bacterium | reverse complement strand
ATCTTTTTCCCGGGGTACAAGGTAGGCAAAGTCTATCCCAAACATTTGATATCTTAGCCCCAAACCCATGGTTAAGTATTTCCGGTTGCCCTTTGTTTCATTTTCCATGAAATAGCCTATTCTTCCTGCAAAGCTATCATTATACCAATATTCTACGCCGGTTGATAATACAAACTCTTTCATCTCTTCGCTGAATCCATCAGGTGCATCACCTAAAGACCCAAAAACACCACTAAGCATGGATCTGTCCGGATCCATTCCTCTGATAATTTTTCCCGTAGCGTCACGCACTGGCGGACTGGGCACCATTAATTTACCGGCATCAATGGCTATCGTGATCTTATTATAAGGATCCAGATGCGCTGTGTATGCTGATCCCAGCCTTAGGTTTGTAGGCAGGAAGTCTTTATTATTCTCATCTGAATAGGTTAGCTTTCCACCAACGTTTGAAATGACTGCGCCCAGGCTTAATTCACTTTGACGCCCACTTGACAATATTTCTTTTGTATAGTAAACACCCAAATCTCCTGAAACACTGTTTCCGGGGCGTGCATCTAAACCTCCTGAAGAAAAGCTCCCCGTCAGGTTTGAATGGATATATTGTAAAACAAGCCCAACACTCAACTCCTCCGAAAGCATTCGTGAATAACTTCCGCTGAATGCAAATTCCCTGGGATTAAACTGTCCGAGTTCCTGCGCGTTTTCATCAGTGAAGAATATTTCCCCCAAATCAAAATACCGCATAGACATCCCAATGGTTTGCTCACGTGTTAATTTATGATACCCTGCCAGGTAAGTAATGAACATGTCATTAATTATTTTACCTAACCAGGGTGTGTAGCTCAATGCAAAACCGTCATTTGTCTCTAAAAAAGCAAGTTTTGCCGGATTGTGATAAATCGCATTCGCATCGGGCGAAATAGCCACGCCCACATCGCCCATAGCACCTGACCGGGAGTCTGGCGTAATGGATAAAAACGGCACGGCCGTCGTGATTACCCTGTGTGTTGAGTCCTGCCCTATCAGTCCCTGACTAAAGGTATTCAGACTACCAAAACAAAATACAGATAGAATTATTAATTTATACTTCTTCATTCTTGCCCTAAATATAGCTAATACAAATAAATTAATTTGCAAAACGCCTTGTTTTTTAAACCATCCTTTAAAGAAATGGCTGAAACAGACGCAATATACAATCCTTTTTCCAATTTTTGCCCATTAAAATTTTTACCATTCCAGGTATCTAAATTAATAACTGAAGGGCTATTTTCAATTAAATACTCCTTTTCCATGGCCAGTTTGCCCGTAACCGAATAAATATGCAGCCAGACTTTAATATCCTCTCCGGCCTTATTGTGCTCAAAAAACAGTTTTGTGGTTTCAGAAAAGGGATTAGGAGAACCATTCCATTTTGCCAGCACCAACTCATGCTCAGAAACAACCACAAACTCAACGGTGGCTTCATTATAATTATTATAAGTGTCCCATACTTTTAATTGAATGGTATGCGTCCCTGTCGCGAGGCCATACAAAGGGAATCGTACATCTCCACTACGGAAATCATCTATTGAAGCACTGTAGTACTCATTGAGGTCATAAGTTGTATGGCCATCAAGGACTGCCGTTATTCCCTGGCCCACGCCTGCCCCTGAAATATTTATTCCACTTTCATCAAAAAGCTGTGCGTAAATGTATGGATCCGTTGATGTAATACCGCCATCGATAAAAGTACTGTCATTCATAAACAGGCCAATATAGGGGGCCGCACGGTCCTCATCCGGATTATTTCCAGAGCCTCCAATGCGCAAATCCAACGCTGATCCAGCAGCATCCGGATTGCCAAATGTATTTTGTGCATACATTGCGATCTTCCCCTGGCCTATGTTGTAGGCAATGTTTTTAGGGACAATAAACTCAACATTAAATGATCCATTGATTACACTGGCCTTTCCGCTAAAGATCCTGTTTTCCCAGCTATCATAGCTAAACGGATCATTTTCATTGCCTAATGTAGTTAGGGTATACTGCTTATCATACAATTCAATATTCACTACGCCACTATAATCCGCCACAATGCTTCCATCCAGATCTTCCACCATACCTGTAAGCCTCACATGACTCAAAGCATTCAGCGTATCTGTTTGTGCTTTTCCCACCTGATTTACACCGGTAATACGAAGGCCATATTCAGGGTAAGCCAATGTCATAGATGGGTCACCCAATAAAGAAAAATTTCGATTGGACACGCCGTTCAGGCTGCTGTTTTTCGTCATATAAAAAACTTCCCCCAGTGTGGGTAAACGTCCGTTGAAATTTGAAAACACCGTTTTATAAAACGCCTTGTTCAGTTTAAAATTAGCGCTTGACAATACCGGACGTGAGGTGGTCACCATCGCTATACCTCCCCCTTTTGGATTCAGGACGGTAAGCTCTCCCGCTGAAATATCAGCCGGATTGTCATGACGGCCATATTCACAAGTAGCTGTCACAAACAACGGCAACCTATTATAGTTTTCCATCGTCTCAACCACATACCCCTCTAATACTTTTTCCTGCATCCATTGATGTTCGCCTCCATGGCCGGTAAAATTCACAATAAGTGCGCCATCATCTATGGCCCTTTTCAGGGCCTCAGTCATATCAGGTGACTTCTCATAACCATTGATCAGTGGCTGATCATAACTGTCCAGAAAGACTTTTTTTGCGTTGTATTTAGCATAAGCCGTATCTACAAATTGGGCTAACTGATAAGATTGCTTGTGATGAATGTTGAAGTCGCCGTCATCGGCCACAAAGAGCACTTTGGTTCTCCAGTCACCTAAAGTAGACTCGCCCGATGAGTAATTGATTATTTTACTCACCACCCCTTCAGCTTCCTGCAAACTTTTAACCGGTAATCTTCCTACCCCAATATCCATGGAGTGGTCTCCATTGAGACTTTCCTCCCAATCTCCTTCATGGCTTTCAAGAAATCCGTAGAAATCGTCCGATCCATAGGTAAGTAATGGATGAAATGAGTTTCTGGATTGATATATGGGTACAAAATTTCTCCCCTTCTTTAATACATCTTTGTAATCAAAGGTTCCCTTGCCAAATAAAAGCAGGTATTTCAGTTTGTCGGGAGCATCCTGCCTGTGGTACAGATAACGCACAAAATTGCGTATTGCCGCAGGTTCGGGCCTTCCCGATGAGTATTCATTAAACAGCTGAGATGTTGATACGACAAGGACGTCCATCTGATCATGTGAACGCCTGAAAGCAGCCAATCTTTGTGCCTCAGCAAGAAACGCATCATTTGACACAATTAACAAATCAGGAACATCGCTTCCCTTCAGGTTTTGGTTTTCCACCAGTCCTCCAAAAGCAGGAATCAAAAGCTCCTGATCAGGGTAGAAAGCGACAAACTCCCTGAGCATGGAAGTGTTTGTTGCAAAACTTACCGATGTCCCCCCTTTCCACTCAACCTTTTGGTTCAAAGGGATAAATGGGTTTGTAATATCCCATACGATTACCCCCGGATTGGGGTTTTGTACTGTAAATGTCGTATGGTCATTTTTCACGCTCTTCAATGACCTGAAGCGCTGTTGGTCGCCATATATTTTTAGTTCCCGCTCATAGCATACGATTAATTTATCCAACCAGGCTTGTGAAATACGGGCGCCGGATTGGGCGTTAAATTTAAGCCCCACTTCTATTTTATTGCCCTTTACAAGTGATGAAACAACAGAAAAAGTATCGGAAGACTGTACTGCTTTTAAAGCATAGCGGTAATCAGCCACAGCGCCGAAGGCCAAATTTCCAACCTCAAAATTGTCTACAGATAGTGTAAAAGTTGCTGGCTCGTGGCTCTCACCAAATACCGTGGCCACGATGTTTATTAGTGAATTGTTCGCAATTTCATTTACATCAAAGCCATAGGTACGGTTATTCGTTGAAGCTCTAAAAAGATCGCCCAGCCACTCTCTTCCGGATTCCAATCTGCTTACTTTGTCCTCTTCCAGGTACTTTGCGTCATCAAAGGTACTTATCTCCGGAAAGTTACCTACTGAAGCAGTAGCCGTGCCCGGTCGCTTTCCATTACTCCCTTCCGCATTGAGAAAATAAAAGGTAGTATCTGCATAATAATTTTTCTGGAGGTAAAAGGTGCCAGTAGCCGTGTCTGCCTGAAGTGTGTGTGGAGATTGTCCGTAAAACAACAGGAAATCTGACTGATCAAAACTACCATCCTCCCCTCCTACCACCTCTATAGCCAATTCTGAAAGATCCAAAGGAATATCCACCCCGTTATGCTGAGTCAACATTTTTTCAGGATGCCCAAAGACCTTTATCCTTTCAGGATCAATGCCTGCAACATCTACTCCCATGGCTTCCAGATTGGCGTAAGTTAGCTTATATATCCCGTCTTCCACCACTCCCAATTTATACCAATTTCCATGGGATAAAACAGCATTTCCCCGATCAAATGTTTGAGAAAAAATACGGACAAAAAAAGCGTTTATCACAACCGCTATAATAAGAAACGCCGCTCTTTTATACATTATTTATTTACCAATTATGACACTTAGTAAGTTCCGATAAATATACTAACGTCCTGTTTATGACAAAATTGTCAAATCTAGTGTCCTTTTTTGCTAAAATTAATTAGCCCTGACAATAAAATGTAACCAATAATTATCATAGGAATTGAAATCACCTGAAAAGCGCCTATCAGCAATACAGACACTGCAAGGAAAGAATATCTCACTTCATTGCCCTTCCATGAGAATTTTGAAAATTTGAGTGAAAACAACCTTATTTCTGAAACCAGCAACAAGCTAAAAACAATGGTCACCACGCTCAACAGGGTGATATTCAATGAAAAGGGCAGGAAAGGCAGTGAGCCCATAAAAAGGGCATTGGCCGG
>JAOUKJ010000346.1 GCA_029882675.1 Cyclobacteriaceae bacterium | reverse complement strand
TGATCACACTCGATACAGTATTGGAATCGGAGGAAGTCATGGACATGGTATTGGCAAACATGGAAGCCAGGACCAATCCTACCATGCCTGTAGGCAGGAATTTTTTTGTCAGCAATGCGTACGATTGCGATGTATCTTCCATACCCGGAATGAGGATAGGTGCTGCCCACATCGGAAAAAATAATATCAAAGGCCAGAGGAGGTAAAGTATGGATGACAGTTTTGCCGCTTTCATAGCCTGTCGTGGGTTAGAGGAAGACAGGAAACGCGTGGCCAGTGTCCAGGTGCCCCCGTTATAACTCAAAAAATTGATGGCCAAAAAAGTAAGCATAAAACCGATTGGGTAATTATCATTAAATAATGCAGCGTTTCTTTCCGGCAGCTGATCCCATATCCCCCACAATGACGACACGCCACCCAACTGTTGTACCACCACAAAAAACATAACGAAGCCGGCCAGTAATTGCACAATAAACTGGGCAAAGTCATTCATCACGTCTGCCCAAAGGCCCCCGATGGTGATATAGACCAGGGCGATTCCTCCCGACATTAAAATACCCACCTGAATGGGCGTGCCGGTAAACACATTGAGCAACAGGGCGATGGCTGCCCACTTGGCTCCCACATCAAAGAGCTTCAGCAAGGCTCCGCTCCAGGCCATTAATTGTTGCGCCGGGCCGTTATAACGCCTTTTCAGGTATTCCAAAGGGGATTGCACATGAAGGTTTTCGCGCAGCCGTGACCAACGTACGGCAAATATTCCGGAGCCTATCCACAGTGAAATAGCAATAGTAAACGCCCACCAGACATAGATGGTAAAACCATCTGTATAGGCCAGGCTGGCATAGCCCACAAAAACGGCCCCGCTGTAACCCGACACGTGATGGGATACCCCGGCCAACCACCAGGGCAACTTCCCCCCGGCCATAAAAAAATCATTGGAGCTTTTAACCTTTCGGAAACTCACCACCCCGATCACAATCAGAACCAGGAAAAAGAACATCAATACAATCCAGTCGAGTACAGGCATAATAATCTGTTTGTTAAAAGTAAATCGTTTTGGTTTAGTTTTCGTTTTTTATTGGCTGAGGCAGGTTTTCAGACAAGGCACCCAGCAGATCACCATCGTCCTGATTGAACTGCCAGAACATGGCCCCGGCCATGCCTTTTTCTTTGATAAAAGCACAACGGGCAGCATAGGACTGTGGATCTTCATAGGTGATAAACACGGCTGAGTCGGCATGATAGAGGTATGGCGCACTGGCCGATTCGTCCCAGTATCTCACAAAACCGTTTTTGTTGATGAGGCTGTCCTTCAATTTTTTATAAGGGATCCCAAAGGCTTTTCCCCCGGCAAGCTGGTACAAACCATTGTTTTTGGCTGGTACCCCCTGCCAGCCCCTTCCGTAAAAAGCGAACCCGAGTACAAGTTTATCCACCGGAATGCCTGCCGCTACGTGCTGGGCAGTGGCCACCTCAGCACTCATTGGATTGGTAAGGGTATCGAATTCGGATACCTTAAGGTTGGAGTGATGCCCGGTATAGGGATTCCAACCGCCTTTAAAGTCATAGGTCATGATGTTGATAAAATCGAGATACTCGTGAGCTATGTCCATTTCGGTATGATCAAGGTAGCCCTGACTGGCGCCTGTGGCAATGGTTTGCAGGTAATGCACTCCGCTAATTGCTTCAAGCGAGTCCAGCTTTTCCCTGATCCGCTTCAATATCAGGGTGAAGTTTTGTTTGTCTTCTGCCCGAAAGGTGTTGTTATTTCCTGTTTGCCCCGGATATTCCCAATCGAGGTCCACCCCGTCCAGCTTATGGCGGAGCATAAAGTCGATGGCGCTGGCAGCGAACACTTCGCGAGCCTGCTCATCCACCACGGCATCAGAGAAGCCGCCCGACCAGCCCCAGCCACCGGCAGAGATGAGTACTTTCAGTTTGGGATTTGTTTTTTTCAGGGCATTGAGCCGGGCAAGGTTTTTCTTGTCTTCGGGTTTACCCTCTACCACTTTACCATCTATCACATTGGCAAAGGCGTAGTTGATATGGGTAATCATTTTAGCTTTTTCATCGTTCTCTCCCCAATTATCTTCATACCCATGCACATAGGCGATGATGTAGGGCTTGTCGGGGTATGGTACTTCTTTTTTTAAGTTTTTGCCGCACGAGGTAAAGAGCACCAAAAACAGGCCTGCAACAGCCGGAAGGTAAGGAAGTCGGATCATGGTTTTTTCGAGATTAGATTTCTGGCTTAAACCTAACGAACCGAAGTGAATTTAGCAAGTCTCGCAAAAGATCGGTTGTTCATGATGGATTTGAAGGCACGTAGAAAGAGGTAGAGAGGTATGGAGGTAGAGAGGTTAAGAAAGAGGTAAAGAGGTAGAGAGGTAGAGAGTTGGAAGCAGGAAGGCGGAAGACACATGCCGGAGGTGGAGGACACAGACAGACCCGGGATAAAAGTCCTTAAAAACCCCGTAGGGGTGAAATATTGTTAGCCCAGGAGAAAAAACAAACCAAAACCCCGTAGGGGTGATATAATCAGGAGGTAAAGAAGTAGAGAGGTAAAGAGGTAGAGAGGTAGAGAGCTGGAAGCTGGATGGTGGATGGAAGATGGCACATGCCGGAGGTGGAGGGCACCAGACAGACCCGGGATAAAAGTCCTTAAAAACCCCGTAGGGGTGAAATTTTGTTAGCCCAGGAGAAAAAACAAACCAAAACCCCGTAGGGGTGATACAATCAGGAGGTAAAGAAGTAAAGAGGAGAAGAGGAGAAGAAGTAAAGAGGTAGAGAGGTAGAGAGGTAGGGAAGTAAAGAGGTAGAGAGCTGGAAGCTGGATGGTGGATGGTGGATGGAAGATGGCACATACCGGAGGTGGAGGGCACAGACAGACCCGGGATAAAAGTCCTTAAAAACCCCGTAGGGGTGAAATATTTTTAGCCCAGAAGTAAAAACAAACCAAAACCCCGTAGGGGTGATACAATCAGGAGGTAAAGAGGTAGAGAGGTATGGAGGTAGAGAGGTAAAGAAGTAGAGAGGTAGAGAGGTAAAAAAGTAGAGAGGCATGAAGGAAGACCGGGAGGGCTGGTCAGTATGGAGGTTGAAATGGAAATTCAAACATGGAATTACCTGATGTACCTCGTGAGACCGTATTAAACACAAAAAAAAAGCGAGAACCACCGTATGCGGTTTTCGCTTTTTTATGATCTATCAATAGAGTTACTGTCTATATTCTAAAATCTCAATGCGCACATCACATCTTGGGCGCCCAACCGGGCTCATATTCACGGCCCCAGAGTTTCATGGCATCGCGGTCATAGATATGGCCTGTCTTCGCATCTGTTTCCAGGGCTTTGCCCACACGGTATGCGATATTAATAATATGTGGCATATAGGTACTTACAATACCCTGAGAGATCGGCGAGTTTACCTTACCTTCACCACGGATGGCGTTGAAGAAGTTGACAACATGCATGGTAGACATTGTTCCGCCTCCACCCAGGGCCAGGCCACCTTCACTGCTGCCCGACTTGCTGTTTTTCACTTCTTTGCCTTTGCGATCGTAGAGGACATAACCGTCCCGGTCAACATAAACAGAGCCTTCACTACCGTAAATGATTGTACCTCTTCCACTGGAATAGGTCTTGTGTCCATTACGACTTTTGCCGTCCCACTGTATCACCTTATTGCCCGGAAAGGTCATGGTTGCTTCAATGGTGTCGTACATTTCCCAACCGTCTTCTTTAAAGTGTCTTTTTCCACCGGATACAATGACATGTTGGGGGTAGTCTACCTGCAATGCCCAGCGGGCAACATCAAGTTCGTGCGTACCGTTATTTCCTGACTCAGCGGTACCCCAGTTCCAGCCATACCAGTGCCAGTTGTAGTCCCAGTAGCTATCGTGGAAGTCTGTGCGTGGGGCAGGTCCCTGGAAGAGTTCCCAGTCCAGGCCGTCCAATACAGGTGCTTTTTTGGGGTGGGGCACATCGGGCCTGTCATTGGCATAAAAAGCCACGGCTTTGTACACCTCTCCAATCGCGCCATTGTGGATCTGACTGATGATGTCGATGGTCTCCAGTGAAGAACGCTGCTGGTTGCCAATCTGTACTATTTTTTTGTATTTATTTTCATAGGCCGTGAGTATCTCCCCTTCTCTGGGATTGTGTGTACAGGGCTTTTCAAGATAAACATGTTTGCCGGCTTCCATGGCCATGCAAGCGCCGGGTGTATGCCAGTGGTCAGGTGCTGCATTGAACAATACATCCACGTCAGGATCTGCCAACACCTTGCGTATGTCATTTTCCAGTTTAGGCTTTTTCTTCAGTTTCCCATCCAGTTTGGCAGCTGTTTTGTCACGCTGGCTTTTCATAACATCGCAGAGGTAGAGCACGTCCACATTATTCTTTTTATTCGACACGGCATCAAAATATGCCGGAACGCGTCTGCCCAGGCCCATAAAGGCCACTGCCAGCCGGTCGTTGGCCCCGATCACCCGGGAATAGCTTTTTGCGGAAAGCGCACTGCCCATCGTTACTGCTGTGGCACCCAAAGTGGCTTTCTTAAGAAAGTTTCTTCTATCACTCATTTTATTCTTCGTTAGTTTGTTTAGATTAATACACTCCTTCATCAAATTTCCATTCCTTACAAATCATCAAAAAGCTGATTATAAATCACACAAATTTTCAGGCCTCTAATTAATAATATTTAGACCGTGTTTCCAACTTATTACTTTATTTTCAACAAAGTGCCCTTCATTTTCTTAATAGCATTGGTACCGTGGCGGCAATCCCTGAGCTATATACAGGACCCCTACAGCATTTTCAGGCCTCCGGAAATTTTCTAATTTTGCATTTCAATTAATTTCCCGCGCTCATACATGGAAACACCACTCATCATCATTGCCCTG
>JAOUKJ010000345.1 GCA_029882675.1 Cyclobacteriaceae bacterium | reverse complement strand
AAAGGCTTCCATCAGCGCCCATGCAAAAAAAGCGCTCAGGAACAGCACCCACAACAATTGCATCCCGTACTGGCTGCCCGACTTGATCATGGCCGTGACGCTCCCGGTGCCTATGGTGTAGCCTATACAGAACAATCCAGGGCCTATGGACAATAGCCAGAGCCAGAGTTTCCTGAAGATATTTGTTCGTTGCATGGGCCGCAGTTTAGGTATTATGTACGGCAAGATAGGGAAATTGGGGGATTTTGAAATGAGTAGTAAGTAATTAGTAGTAAGTAATTAGTAGTAAGTAGCAAGACCAGCACGGGTCATAGCACATACCTGAAAAACAGAATATTTCCTCAGCCGTAACTTTGTCATGTATTTTTTACCCCTACTTTGTAATGTTAGCAGGTGTGGCACTTTCATTTGCTTAACATCCAAAGTTGAAGTTTTCTTGTAGCTGGTTTTATCTCATTGTTATGCTGATATTCATGATCGATTAAGTGCCTTTTCAAATCAACCGCACCACTCATGTGTCAAGTGTCAATTCTCTTCTCTAAACTACTGGTATCTTCATCACGGTTTTTAAGATCAAAGCCCCGTTTCTTAAACATGCCCAGCATTTTATAATTGTCATTAAGTACGGTAGCACATACTACCTTCAACTGTCTTCTTTTGGCAATTTCGAGAATGTAGTCTGTCAATTTATTGCCCAGGCCTAAGCCCTGCCAGGGATCAGCGACAACAATGGCGAATTCAGCAGAATCGTGGTAAGCATCTTCCACCAGACGAGCCACACCAGCAATTAATTTTTTGCCCTTTTCTTCCATTTCCACAACAATAGCAATTTCCCGGTCATAGTCAATTTGCGTATACCTGACGAGCATATCATGGGTCAGGTTTTTTATCAATCCGAAGAATCTGAATCGTTGTGCTTCCGGTGATAAGTTATTAAAAAGTTCTGCTTCCATTGGCTCATCTTCCGGTCTGATAGGCCTTAATATTACTTCCCGTCCATCCTTCATTACAAAAGTAGTGATATATTCCTGCGGATAGGGCGATATTACACAATGTGAATAGTGCTTGAATTTGACCCCTTTTTTGACATCTTCGTCAAGGATGACTTTGGCATCCAGGGTCACACCACCGTGTTTGTCTACACTAAAAGGATTTATATCGATCTCTTTTATTTCCCTAAAGTCCATCAACAGGTAGGAGAATTTATAGAGCAGATATTCAATAGCATTCAGGTCAGCGCCTTCCATACCCCTGAATCCTTTGAGCAATTCATAGATTTTGGTATCTTCAATCAGTCGTTTGGCAAGTGCCATATTCAATGGTGGCAAACCAATATTGGTATCTTTAAACACCTCTACGGCCACTCCGCCCATTCCGAATATAATTGTCGGGCCGAAAATCGGATCTTTTTTTCCTCCGATGATCAGTTCATATTTTTTGGCTACCATTTTCTCTACAAATACACCTTCTATATGTGCATCGGGCATGCTCTTTCGCGCAGAACTGACGATCTCCCGGTAAGCGGCCCAGGCCTCCTGTCTCGAACGGATATTCAGTTTTATTCCGCCCACATCTGTTTTGTGCAAAATATCGGGGGAAGATATTTTCATTACTACCGGAAAGCCCAGCTTATCACCTATCCTGCCGGCCTCCTCTTCATTGGTAGCCAGTCTGAATTCTGAAACGGGTATTTCATAATAAGACAACAACTCCTTGGCTTCGCGTTCGGTCAGCACCAGACGGTTTTGGGAATATTTTCTGTCGATCAGTTCCTGGGCCTCCAGCCTCCGCGGTGTAAATTCTTCAGGTGTTGTGGATGGAGTCTCATAGAGCAGTTCCAGGTTGCGGGAATAGCTGTACATGTTCATAAAACATTTTACGGCGTCTTCGGGTGCACGGAAGTTGGGAATGCCTCCCTCCTGCAATATTTCCCGGGCCTCACGCACAATTTCTTCGCCCATAAAACACGCAAGCAGGGTTTTTCCTGAAGTGTTCTTCACCGAAACCATATCCCTGGCGATATCAGCCGTTTTGGTCATGGCCTGGGGAGTGATAATCACAAGTATTCCATCACCGTTTTTTTCTTCCAGGCAATATTCGAGGGTCTTTTTAATCCGTGAAGCATCGGCATCACCAAGTACATCCACCGGATTGCCATGGCTCCAGGCATCCGGCAACACTTCATTGAGTTTCTTCAAGGTTCCCTGACTCATTTCGGCCAATTTTCCTCCTTCATTTACCAGAAAATCCGTAGAGATTACCCCGGGGCCACCGGCATTGGTCACGATAGTCAGGCGGTTGCCCAATGGCCTTTTTTGTTTTGCAAGGGCTTCGGCACTATTAAAGAGTTCTTCGATGGTATTTACACGTACTATGCCGGCACGTTCGAAGGCGGCATCAAAGACCCGGTCATTTCCGGCCAGTGTGCCGGTATGTGATTTAGCTGCCTCGGCCCCTTCAGAGCTTTTTCCAGATTTTAATACAATGATGGGTTTTGTCCTGGAGAAGGCACGTGCTGCACTGAGGAACTTCCGTGCATGCGTAAGCGACTCCATATAAATCAGTATACTGTGTGTGCCTGGGTCTTCGCCAAAATAATCGATGAGATCATGAAAGCCTACATCAATCATCGAACCAATGGACACAAAGTGACTGAATCCTACCCTGTGGCTCAGTGCCCAGTCCAGAATGGCAGTGCAAAGGGCCCCGCTTTGGGAAATAAAGGCTATTTTTCCAGGTGAGGCTGAAATATGTGCAAAACTCGCATTAAAATTCAATGAAGGCTTAATAAATCCCAGACAGTTAGGCCCAATGATTCTGATGTTGTTTTTTTTGGCCGTATCCATGATTTCCACTACCATGGCCTCTCCCTTTTCCCCCGATTCCTTAAAACCCGCTGAAATGATCAATACGGCTTTTATACCTTTTTCACCACACTCCGCTACGATTTTAGGTATTGTATGTGCAGGCGTAGAGACTACCGCCATATCCACCTGTCCCGGCACCTTTTTCACATTGGAATAGGTCTTCAATCCAAGCATCGTATCTGCTTTGGGATTGACCGGATAAATCTTTCCTTTATATTCAGAATTTACAAGGTTATTAAAAACGGCCTGACCGACGCTTCCCTCCCGGAGGGATGCCCCAATCACTGCCACAGATTCTGGTTTGAAAAATTTATTTAATGGATGATTGTTCATTATTTTAATGCTTTTATGCTTTAATGTTAATTAACTTTTCTTTTAAAACTTCCAGAACGCTGAAAGGTTTCTCTCCAGATGATCGGCCCGGAATTCATATTCCTGAAGGGCCATTATATCTGTATCTGTATGATGTTCCTTGTTTCGCTGAGGAGCACCGTTAAATCCATCCACAAAATTATAAAGGCATTTGGGCATGTACTCCAGCTCGTAGCCACCTTCCAGCACGGCAAAAACATTGGTAAATTCTTTAGCCAATAATTTTCCGATATCATAATACATATTCACACTCAACCGGAGGTCGAGCAGGGGATCTGACTGGTGGGCATCAAATCCTGCAGACACAGCCACCACATCGGGAGCAAACTGCCTGGCCACAGGCATAAATCGCTCAATTGCATTTTTAAAAACATCATCACCGCTGTGCGGTGGCAAGGGAACATTAACCGAAAAGCCTCTGCCAGCACCTGTCCCGATATCGTCTTCGCTCCCTCCCCCGGGATAACCCGGGTATTGGTGTAACGACCAGAATAGTACTTTATTTGTCTCTTTAAAAATATGATAGGTGCCATCACCCAGATGACCATCAAAGTCCAATATCATTACCCGCTTGCCCTCATTCACTAATTTTTGGACTGCGATGGCAATATTATTAAACAGGCAAAAGCCACTGGCCCGTGATGGATAGGCATGGTGGCCGGGAGGCCTGATGGCTGCAAAATCCTGGGTTTCTGAAGCCATAATGGCAGCACCTACTGCATGAACTGCAGCCGCATAACTACCTGTTGAGGTAATCGTGTCCTGATCCATCCGCTGGTTTGTTCTTGATGCTTCCTGTACTGTTTTTATGTAATCGGCCCGGTGAACCAGGCCAAGGTATTCCTCGCCATTTATCACCGGCACTTCTTTCAAATCACCCAGGGCCATCAATCTTTTTTGACTTTCAGGGTGCATTCCCGTGTCATGATCAAGAAATATTTTATTATATATCAACCTCATTAAAGGATATCGTATTTTTATTATTATTATTCTAATAAATATAATTTAAAACCATTTCACAAGGGTATTATTCGGCTTTTTCAATTATCACACAAAGGTACTACATCACATGGACACAGTAAAAGGATAAAAGTCATAAATGAGAGAAAATGATTGCTTATTCTTCCGGCCTTAAACCAAAATACGAATAATTTTCCACTTCACCCACTTTAATAAACCGGCGGCTTAATACTTTTTGACCACCCGCAGTATTAAAAGCGGCCACCAGGATATACCCTCCCGGTTTTTTGGGAAGCTCAATATTCCATGGAATGTTTTTTTGCCCGGTTGCCGGAAGAATAACAGGAATCCGTGCCAATTGTTCTGCATTTCCGCCATCATCATAAAGCCGTAAATCCACTTTTATCAGCACCTCATTTTCCTCGCCATATTTCACGGCCTGGGCCAGGGGGAATTCCACGGGAGTATAACAGGCCATGGAAGTTCCCAGATCCATCCCATTGAGGTAAACCTGGGTCACATACTGGCTTTTTTTAATGGTGATCACACCCTCACGGCCTTTCAGTTCCGCGGGGATAAAACTACCTTTTTTTTGTACCAGCTATAGCGGGGAGTATAGTCAATATTATACAAGTTGTGCTCTTGCTTCGGGGCCACTGTTTCTTCATGCCTGAAAAACTTGTCATAGTCTTCTATTTTTGGCCGGGC
>JAOUKJ010000344.1 GCA_029882675.1 Cyclobacteriaceae bacterium | reverse complement strand
AGAAAAGTATACTATAGCTCCTGCGGTTACTAAAAGGGCAACTCCTGCTGCCATCTTCAGATAGAGTGGAAGAGTTCTCATTACGGGTTTCTCAGCAGGACAGAGCTCTTCAAAATCAGGTACCGGTTTTTTAAGATCTTCCTCTTTCATGGCTTCAAAGAAAGACTTGATCAAAGGGTCTTCACTTTTCATGGCATATCGCAGTTTCGTTTTGCCGTTGGGCAATAATCAATTCTTTTAAGGATTCTTTTCCTCTGTGGTAATGTGTCCGGGCGCTTCCAACACTTATTTGCAGTGAAGCAGCGGCCTGTTCCAGAGTCATATCGTAATAAAACACGAGCAGCAGCACTTCCTTTTGCCGTTTCGACAATTGATCCAGCAGAAGATGGTATTGTTGATGGTCTTCATGGGAATCGTCCACAACGGTCAGTTCCTCAAACGTTCGGCTTTCCTTTTTCAGCAGGTCGATGGCCGTAAAGCGGATCACTGAAAACAACCAGCTTTTGATACCGGATTTACCGGAGAAAGTGGCCTTCTTTTCCAGGATTTTCAAATACACCGTCTGAAGCACATCTTTGGCCAGGTCTTCGTTGTTGCTGACACAACAAAGGGCCCAGGTGTAGCTTTCCCGGTGCAGTTCTTTCAGTATGGTGTTTAGGTTTTGAGTGTCCATCTGAATGTTAGTCTGCGAAAGATAACTTTTATATGACAAGGGTGGGGATTTATTATTTGAATGTTGGCGGGGGTGAAAGCACTTTACTTTATTCTGAAAATAATTGCATAGCTCATAATATGAGTTTATTCTACAGCCGGTTAATCCTCAAAATCAGGCCATTCTGTCAATAAAAGTACAATCTGAATTTAAATACAGCGACTTTGTTAATTTTAGTATAAAACGTGTAAAGTTATATGCGTTTTTAGGGATTAGTAATTAACTTTAGCCAAACGTTATGGACAATTCTATGTAACCCGGAGACTATTCATGGGTGACCTTCAAAGCATAAATCACCGGCCACATCTTGCCGGTAATCCACATCTCTTGTTTTTCAGGATGCCAGGCGATGCCGTTCATCTCCTCCGCGCCGGGGTAAATGGCTTTCGACTCCTGAGCAAAAGGGGAAAGATCCAGCTTGCCCACTACTACTCCACTGCTGGGATCGATCTTTACGATCTCATTGGTCATCCAGATATTGGCATAAATATACCCGTTGATGTACTCCAGCTCGTTGAGGTCATTGCGGCCGCGACCTTTCTCGGTCACCTTCAGCGTCTTCGTTACCTGCAGGGATTCAGGATCGAGCCAGGTGAGGGTGTTAGTGCCATCGCTCATGATCAGTGAGGAGCCATCGGTAGTCATGCCCCAGCCTTCTTTTCCGGGCAGGTCAAAGGTTTTCAACTGTTCATAGGTATTGGCATCCCATACAAAGCCTTTTCGTGATTTATAGGTGAGCTGATATACTTTTCCGTTGAGGATGGTAATCCCTTCCCCGAAAAATTGGTCTTTGTCCAGTTCGGCTTTTACGGATATGGCTCCGGTAGTCAGATCTACCGTGCCAAAAAGGGAACGCGTTTGGGGCAGGTTCGATGTGGCACCTGTACTTTCAAAAAGTTGCCCTTCATGAAAAAGCAACCCTTCGGTAAAGGCTGTGGTATCGTGGGGGTATTTGGCCATGTAATGATAGGTCAAAGCAGGTACGGCCACCGGTATTTCCGCAGAAGAAGGTTTTTGGGGTGTTTTGCCATCGGTACATGATACCAGCAGACTGATCACCCCGGCAAAACCCGTCACCCGGGTGATAAATGAAAAATAATGCTTTGCTCTATACTCCCTTTTCATAATTACTTATGGTTCAGAAATCCCTTTGAAAAGCCTGTTTTTGAGCACAACACTTTCACCCTCATCCGAATGCCTTCCTCCTCCATTCTTCTTGACTCTTGACTCTTCAAAGCGGATAGGCCAGTTCGGTGGCTTTGATGGCCCCGCGTATGGTGCCGTTTACGTGCTCGCTACCCGGGAAGAAATCCTCATCGGGGTCATAGTCTTCTATACTCCACCGGTAAATGGCAAAGTCCCAATTGTCAATAGCACCGCCATAGGTAAGCCTGGCCATGGGAGAAATTTTGCCGTTTTCTTCTCTACGGCCCAGAAAAAGTTCGTCATTTTTAAACCTGGCGATTACTTTAATTTTGCTGAATTGATAAATCTCCGAATTGTAATTATCAATAATTTGCTTTGCTTCTACCCGGATGCTTTCAGGTATTCCTTTTGTACTCATGGTCTGGTTTTTTACTAAGGCAAACCTATTAAATTATTGCCTTATTTAAGCAAATCCTGAAGCAATTTTTCTGTCTTTTTATCGCCGGGCCTGTCAGCATCTGCATCGATTATCCTTCCTTCTTTGTCCAGAATCAGGTAGCGTGGTATGGCATTAAACTGCAACCAGTTCATAATACTGGCTGTACTGTGCAAAATATAGTGGTTTTCCTTACCTCCGGTTTCAGCGGTATACTTACTCCATAATGTCTGGTATTGGTCGGGTTTGTCGCGGTATATGCCCCCATCTATAGAGAGGTAAACAAAGGCTACGTCTTTTCCCCTTAGTTCCTTACTGAGCCTTGCCGAATTGGGAAACTCTTTAATACAGGGTTTACAACCTACCGACCACAAATCCAGGTATATGAGTTTGCCACGATAGTGATCCAGCATATTATTGAATGACAGCTTCCTGCCTTCAATAGTTTCCAATCCTTCTTTCATTACTACATCCGGAAAAGCCCTGCCTTTAAAATCCCGGTTTGCAGACCCGTATTCTGCGAGTATTAATTCCCGTATTTCCGTATCAGTACACTTGTTTAAAAAGTCATTTAGCAGCGTATTAAAAGCATCTTCCAGCTTAAACATCCGGGCCATACCAATAAAATGGGCCATTGCGTAATATCTGGTAGAACCAGTAAAAACGCTGTCGGCCGTATTGTAAAACACTTTTAGGTTGCTGTCATCCTCAAATTTGGAGCGTGTATAGGGAAAGAGATAAAACTGGACATAGTACCTGATGGCTTCCTGGTACATCAGTGAAGAAAACGAAAAATCAGTATTAAAATCGACCGCATCTACTCCCTTGAAAAAGTCGGGCCTTATTTCTTTTTCGAGCATTGTCCCGTAACTAATTTCATGGACAAAAAGAGAGTTTAAAAATGCATATTTTACTTCCTTCGATACATGAGCTTTGAAAGCCTCCGATAGTGGTATTTCTTTATCCCACTGCTTAATAATTTCCAATTGCCGGGCACGCCTTTCTTCCAGATAACGGCGGTATGCAAACGGCTCTGTGATTCCGGCATAAAAGGAGCTTATAGTTACGGGCAGCAAATCATCCTTTCGCAATTGCAGCAGAAGTCTGTTTTCCCGGGCCTTTGTTCCTGAAAATACACATATTGTTTTATCGCTCTGGTTGGATAAAATCACTCCGATTCCCTCTCCTTTTGGTATATAGACATTGGAGATAAATTGTTGGTTCAACAGTATAGTGGCTGGTTGGTCATATTTTAATCCCAGTTCCAGAGTGGCCATTCCCCGGGAATCAAAATCTATAGTATGCTTTACCTGATCAGTGAAGGGTGTAGGCTTAATCGCCAACACTACTTTCTGGCCCTTCCGAATATCCGGGAAACTAAAATGGATCGCAGTCACGGGTTCATTGGTCAGACCGTATGCCACGGTATGCAATGAAAATAGAAAGCATGCCAAAACATAAAAATATTGTTTTTTCATAATGTATCTAGCGAAAAGTCATATTAAGTAAGCAGCGGCCGAATCACGATAGTTATAGGGATCAGCCACTATTTTAAGGTATCCATTAAAAGACGTGTTTTTCCGCCGTCTCGGGAGGCGGCGGAAAAACACCCAAAGCACAATATTAATGAGGCCTGGGCCTCATTAATATTGCCGAACCGGGAGTGGCCGGCTTTGTAGACGGTCACTATTTAGTGTCTATAATTATTACCCCGTTTTTACCTTTATCACCATAGAGGTCGATGGCTTTTTGCCCTTTAATTACTTCAATACTTTGAATATTATGTGGATCAATAGATAATTTGCTGATATCCTTAGTATACATCTCCCTGGTTTTTCCGCTTTTTTCCCTGATAATGACCAGCGCAATATTGCCGTCACCTCTCAGGCCTATCGTAACAGAAGACTCCTCCTTATTAATTTTGATGTCAAACAAGTCTGTAGGATTGGATGCTATACTCCGGTTTTGATCCAGTGATTTTTGTTGATCGGGGGTCAGTGTGTTTTTAATTTCCACCAGTGTAATCAGCTTTATCTTTTTAATTTCCAGCTCAATGGCATTGGCCTGGTTCAACACATTATCCACTTCTCTGGTCGAAACATCGGGTTGATCCAGTAATTTGTTCAGCCGATTCATTACCGGAGCCAGTTCTTTTCTTTTAGCTGTAAACTTTTCAATGTTTTCGTCATAGATTTCGCGAATCTTTTTTTCCTGCGCTGAAGTAAGTTCTATTTCCGTTTTATGCTTTAGAATAAGATCCGGTGCGTATAAACTGGACAGGTCTGTTTGCGCTACCGCAGGTGTTGCGATCCGGAGAAAAGCGATGATGAGTATATTGCAGTATTTCATAACACAGTAGATTAAAAGTCTTCGAGTAAATTTTGAGTTGGTTCTTCCCAGGACATAAATTCATCCAGGGTTTGTTGTTCCTGAGGTTCAACCTCACGGGCAATGATGGTTTGCTCTTCCCGGGTATCCGATTGAGAAAAGTATACTATAGCTCCTGCGGTTACTAAAAGGGCAACTCCTGCTGCCATCTTCAGATAGAGTGGAAGAGTTCTCATTACGGGTTTCTCAGCAGGACAGAGCTCTTCAAAATCAGGTACCGGATTTT
>JAOUKJ010000016.1 GCA_029882675.1 Cyclobacteriaceae bacterium | reverse complement strand
CGGGGAGGTAATAATCCCGATATGGTACAGGTAGTTAAAGATATTGAAAGTTTTGGAGCCCAGGGAATTACCGTACACCCCCGGCCTGATGAGCGCCACATTACCCGGGAGGACGTATATGCCATTAAAGAAATTGTCAGCACAGAGTTTAATATCGAGGGGTATCCAGACAGGCGGTTTATGGATTTAATAAGGGAAATACGCCCCGACCAGGCTACCCTGGTTCCTGATTCCCCTGATGTTATCACCTCCAATGCCGGATGGAATACCCTGAAACACAGTGACTTTCTGAAGGAGGTAATCGGTGAGATCAAAGGGTGGGGTGTGCGTACGTCCATCTTTATTGAGACTGATATTACGATGATTGAAGGGGCTGCAGCCATCAATACCGATCGCGTCGAGTTATACACGGAGGCTTTTGCTAAAAACTTCACAACAGACCCGGAAAAGGCTGTCCACCCCTATGTGCTAGCCGCCAAAGCAGCCATTGATGCAGGGCTTGGACTGAATGCCGGCCATGACCTGGATCTTAAGAATCTGCATTATTTTGCAAAGAATATCCCCGGTCTGAATGAAGTTTCAATAGGTCATGCACTGGTTTGTGACGCATTGTATTATGGACTTGAAAATACAATCGGAATGTATTTACGTGCATTGGGAAAATAATACGGCTCCCAAAATTTTAATTTGTTTACCTCACTGAATCCAAAATGTCTGAAAAAAAAGAAAAATTATTTTTACTGGATGCCTTCGCGCTGATTTACCGGGCTCATTTTGCCTTTAGCAATAACCCCAGGATAAACTCCAAAGGGGTAAATACCAGTGTGATGTTTGGTTTCACAAACACACTATTGGAGGTTTTACAAAAACAGGTTCCCAGTCATATTGCCGTGGTTTTCGATACATCAGCGCCTACTTTCCGGCATGAGGAATACCCGGAATACAAAGCAAACAGACAGGAAACGCCAGAAGATATACGAATGGGCACCCCCTATGTGAAGGAGATCATACGTGGATTTAATATTCCCATCATAGAACTGGATGGTTATGAGGCAGATGACTTGATAGGCACGATGGCAAAAAGAGCAGAAAAAAAAGGCCTGGAGGTGTATATGATGACTCCCGATAAGGACTTCGGTCAACTGGTCAGTGAAAATATATTTTTGTATAAGCCAGCTTATATGGGTAATAGTGTGGATATTATGGGAGTGGATGAGGTGAAGGCCAAATGGAATATTGAGCATGTCGATCAACTTCGGGACATCCTGGGTCTACAGGGAGATGCCTCAGACAACATACCCGGCATACCTGGCATTGGCCCCAAGACTGCAGCAAAACTGCTGGCCAAATATGGAACGGTAGAAGAAATCGTAGCCCATGCGCATGAATTGAAAGGAAAGCAGAAAGAGCTCATTGAGCAATACGGTGATCAGGGTAAGCTTTCGAAACATCTGGCAACCATTATTGTAGAGGCTCCAATTGAGGTCGACTTTGAAGAAATGAGATACTCAGGGCCCGATGAGGCTAAATTACAGACACTTTTTCAGGATCTGGAATTCCGTACCATGGCCCGGCGACTATTTCAAACAGCAAAAGAAACGGCACCAACCACGACCGGAGGCGCTCAATTGTCAATGTTTGACGCTGTTTCAGCAAAAAAGGAAGAAGAGCAGGAAGCGCCACCCTCACCCCGGGATTTTTCCTCCTTACACAATTCAATTTATCATTATCATAAAATCGAACTTCCCGATGAGCGGAGGAAACTGTTGTCTTTTCTGGAAAAGCAAAAGGGGTTTTCTTTTGAAACCGTTACCGATGATCCCAACCCATTTAATGCCGTATTGATCGGCCTGGCTTTCTCCTGGTATAAAGGAGACGCCTATTTTATTCCCCTTAATGGGGATGAGGCCGAAAAAACAAAGATACTGGAGGAATTTAAAGACGTATTTGCAGATCCGAAAACGACAAAAACAGCACATAATATTAAATATGACCTGCTTGTTTTTCGCAGATATGGCATCCCTTTGGAAGGACCATTATTTGATACGATGCTGGCTCATTATCTGATAGAGCCGGACTTGCCACATACTGTGGAAAGTTTGTCTGAAAGCTACCTGCATTACAGTGTATCTCCTGATAACATCGCTTATCTGGAGAAAAACAAGCGGAGTAAAAAGGTCAAAGTACACGAAGACCTGATGGCCCTGGCATGCGAGGCCGCAGATATTACGGCGCAACTGCATGAAAAACTGGAGCAGGAAATTGAAGACCGGAAATTGAAAAACCTTTATTATGAATTGGAAATACCTCTGTTGCTTGTGCTGGCTACAATGGAATTTGATGGGGTGAAAATTGATGAAAAGGTGTTGGGAGAAATGTCTGTAGATCTGGACAAACAGTGTACACATTTGCAGGATAGTATATTTGCTATTGCCGGGGAGACATTTAACATTAACTCGCCCCGTCAACTCGGGGAGATACTTTTCGATAAACTCAATCTTATTGATAAACCGAAAAAGACCAAATCGGGGCAGTATGCTACAGGTGAAGAAATATTAAGTAAGCTGACGGAACATCAGATTGTAAATGATATTCTGGAATACAGGGAATATCAAAAGCTGAAATCAACCTACGTTGATGCACTCCCTACCATGATCAACAGTCATGATGGAAGAATACACACCAGCTACAGCCAGGCCGTTGCGGTTACCGGCCGGTTGAGTTCGGTAAACCCCAATTTGCAAAATATACCCATACGCACCGGGCAGGGCAAGCTCATTCGCAAGGCCTTCATCTCTTCATCTCCCGAGTATTTTATACTTTCGGCAGATTATTCACAGATAGAGTTACGTATTATGGCTTCTTTTTCAAAAGATGAGCATATGATCAATGCTTTTCTTGACGACAGGGATATTCATGCCGCAACGGCAGCAAAGATATTTGGCGTATCGTTGGAAGAGGTCGATGAAGGTATGCGCAGAAAGGCCAAATCGGTCAATTTCGGATTGATTTATGGTCAGTCTGCTTTCGGGCTGGCACAAAACCTCAACATTAGCCGTGGAGAGGCCAAAGAGATCATCGATACCTATTTTAATGAATTTCCTTCGGTGAAAAGCTACATGGACCGGGTGATAAATGAGGCCAGGGAAAAGGAGTATGTAGAAACCATCATGGGGCGAAGAAGGTACCTCAGAGACATCAACTCCCGGAATATGACGATGCGTGGTTTTGCAGAACGCAATGCAATCAATGCGCCTATCCAGGGTAGTGCTGCTGACATCATCAAAAAGGCAATGATAGATATTCACCACTGGATGAGTGAAAAACAGTTTAAAACTAAAATGATCATGCAGGTACATGATGAATTGGTTTTTGAAGTACATCCCAATGAAAGGGAGGAGATAATGGAAGGAGTGGTGAACCTCATGCAGCATGCTGTGAAAATTGATGTGCCCATGAAGGTAGAGGCCGGTATTGGAAAAAATTGGCTTGAAGCACATTGAGCAATTGGAATTATTTAGATTAACTTTGCCTTATATTCTTAAACTCATGCATATTTCTTCGGATAATAAACTTAAAAAGCTCATTATAGTAGGTGATCGGGTTTTGATAAAACCTAAGAAAACGACGGAGAAGACCAACACCGGTTTGTTTCTTCCTCCGGGAGTTCAGGAGAAAGAAAAGATCCAAAGCGGGTATATTATTAAAGCCGGACCCGGGTATCCTATTCCTTTCCCAGCGAATGAAGATGAAATTTGGAAAGGAAATGATGAGATGGTAAAATATGTGCCTTTACAGGCTCGGGAAGGAGACCTGGCTGTTTTTCTTCAAAAGGGTGCCGTTGAAGTAATTTATGATAAAGAAAAATACTTCATTGTACCCCAGGCATCCATATTGATGCTGGAAAGGGAAGAGGATCTGTGAAATGAGTATCTCACCTGATGTCTTCAGAACGGGCAAGAAATACCGGCTTCGGAATTTTGACGAAGTATGTGAATTTAGTGTAGAGTCTTTTATAGGAAAGGACGACTATAAACTAAAAGACCTCAATACCCTAGAGGTGATGTTGTTTTCAGACCTCACCAGATATGGGCGGGGCAAGGATTACCTGCTGGAAGAAATCTGAACCCACCAGATCAAATGCCGGCTGGTGAAGATTATTTTAAAAGCCGGCCCAGCCTGCGGGATCTTTTCGCCAGGACTCTAATGACTCCAGCTGCTCCTCTGCGATATAGTTCAATTTTAAAGCCTCTTCCAAAAGATAATTATAGTCACTCAAATATTGTATGGCGACATTGCTGTCCTTGAAATTTTGTGCTGCCAGGTCGAAACCATAACTAAAAATAGCAACCAGACCAAGTACTTCAGCTCCGTTATTTCGTAGTGCTTCTATGGCTTTGAGCGAGCTCCCCCCTGTAGAGATCAGGTCTTCAACCACTACAATTCGTGCGCCTTTCTCCATCCGTCCCTCGATGAGATTCTCCATTCCGTGTCCTTTAGGTTTAGAGCGGACATACAGAAAAGGCAGGTTTAGCTGATCAGCAATTAAGGCGCCCTGTGGTATTCCGGCCGTGGCGACACCGGCAATGGCATCGGCACTGGAAAAGTGCTTTTTTACCAGATCACATAACCGGTCTTTTATCTTTCGCCTGATATCCGGATAGGAAAGCGTGACCCTGTTGTCACAGTAAATGGGTGAATGCCATCCTGAACTCCACTGAAAGGGTTTGTCAAGACTGAGTTTAATGGCTTTAGCGTCCAAAAGGTCGCGGGCAATTTCACTGCCTGTTGCAAAAGCGTTTACATTGTTGTCCATGACGCGAATTTAAAAGTAATATTGCCTTTAAGTAGGTGTAAAGGAGAATAAATTTTTAATTTGGGTCATATTTAACAAACCGGAACAAAAAGGAAGTGAATTTATTTATAAATGATGTTCATGTGTGGCTGGCAAAACCTGGTGAAATGATGGAATCTGACCTTTTTAATTTCACTATTGATTGTGAAAAAGAGAGGATCACCAAGGCGAAACTCATTCATCATGTGTGGTTGAAAAATGCAGGCAATGAAAACTTAGACAAATTAATGGAGTTGCTCAACTCCAGAATCATTCACAACCTGCTTTCGGTGACGGTCACAGCCCTGGATTATGAGGCTTTAAAGTTGCATTTTAAATCAAAGTTTAAGGTTGTAAAAGCGGCAGGAGGCGTGGTGAAAAAGAGAAATCATGTGCTGATGATTAATCGTTTGCGAAAATGGGACCTGCCAAAAGGAAAAATCAATAAAGGGGAATTGCCGGAAGAAGGCGCATTGAGGGAAGTTGAAGAAGAATGTAATATCAAGGTAGCCCTGAAGAAAAAAATATGTAATACATGGCATACCTATACGTTGAAAAAAAGGCCGATTTTAAAGAAAACTACCTGGTTTAGTATGACTTTGCTGGATGAAAGTGAGATGAGACCCCAGGTGGAAGAGGATATCACTGAGATCAAGTGGATGTCACCAAAAGAAAAAACCCATGCGCTGGAGGAATCATATCAGTCTATCCGGTATGTGCTGGATAAGTACCATAAAAGAGACAAGGTAATAAAGTAATATTCTATTCTCTGCCAAATGCAGGGTCCGTAATGATTTTATTAAAATTTACCCATAAAGGCATATCTACATGAGTGCGGGAAGTAGGCCGACATCCCAGTGTAGGCATTGTAATACCCCTCAAAACCGGATAAATATTTTCTAAAAGTCTGATCAGGCTCTGTTACCCTGCACGGAAGCTCCCTCTAAACAGTATAAGGTACAAATTCCGAAACATCGCCACCATAGCGATGGACTTCCCTGATGATGGAAGAGCTTATAGCGGCCAGTTCCGGTGAAGTGATCAGAAATACAGTCTCCAGACTCTTATTGAGTGACCTGTTGACCTGGCTGATGGAATTTTCATATTCAAAGTCGGTGGTGTTTCTCAGGCCTCGCAACATGTAGTTGGCCTGATGTTTTTGAGCAAAATAGGCCGTAAGCTCATTATATACTACCACATCTACCTTGTCATAGCCCTTAAAGGTTTCTTCAATTCCCCTTATTGTAGCATCGACAGGAAAATAACGATGGTCTTTTTTCGTATTGTGGCCTATGGAAATGATTATTTTATCAAAAAGGGATAATCCACGTATCACAATATCCTGGTGCCCTTTAGTAAAGGGATCAAAAGAACCGGGGAAGAGCGCAATCCTTGACATATTGGTAGGTCTGAATAGGGATGTTCAAAGTAAGCTAAAAAAACAATAAAGGCAAACGATAATTACTCGCAAAGATAAGCGCTGTAAAGGTCAAAGTAGTGATGATCCTGGACTTCATCAAAAATAAATCCGTAATTGAGGTAATCCGGCCTGTCTCCAAAAGATATATTTTTTATAAACTTATAAAACTCCTCGTAATGGGGAGATTGTTTGCCCAGATATCCCCAGAGGACTACATCACTTGTTTTTTGATCATGTTTAAGACCGTTCATAACCAGCATAATGTACTTAATATAGTCGCTGAAACTCTTGATGGTAAACTGATTGTAATACTGTATATTCTTGTTTTTGAGGGTGATTAAGTGGAGTTTGAAGCGATCGATGTAAAGATACATGGTATGGCCTTTGTGAGACTGTGAATAATTGAGTATCCCTTCGAATATGCAGGAAGATTGATGTAAAAAACCAATCTTACTATTGGGATACAAATTATTAAGCCAGTTGTACATGTAGGTATCAACAGCAAAAGCAGTAACCGCATCAGATTTCACTGATTTATAATAAAGCAGTGTTTCCGTATCCGGATTTATTTTACAGTTAATGGACAAATATTCAGGCAGTGCTTCAGGTACAAACAAAGAAGCGGGAATATGCGAAAATTTTTGATTTTTAATGACAATCCTTACGCTTTTCCAGAATCCCGCTTTCAACACGTGATGACTGTCGAAGACCTGTTCAACCACACTTCTCCATTCCTGGATGGATTCGATTTTGGCAAGTACAAAGTCCTCCATGATGAGGCATCTGTTTTCCCTGCTATCAACAACCAGTACCTGGATATCGCGAATACCTATTTGAATGATAAGCGAATACTCCTGAAGATGATCAATTTCAAATTTATCATCCTTCAGCTTTTTAATAAGCTTGTGTCGTATTTTCGCTTTCTCCAAGAATTATTCCCAGTTTCCTGATGTTGTTATATCTGTACGGGAACCAAACTTAAGTGGTTTCCTGTTTTTTGCTTCATTACTTTCACTACGAGTCTTGTCAAAGGGTTTGGGATTTTTCACTTCGATCACATCAACAAGTATTCCTGTTACCCCAACAGGTATTTTTCCTGCAAAAATGGTAAAGCGTACTTTATCCCTCCCTTCATAACCCGGCACATATCCCAGTTCATCGAGATTGATCTTGGGATTAAACCTGTATTCCCAATATGTAATCATGTTCTGTCCTTTTTGGATTTTATCACCGGGATTTAGATCCGCCAGACTGGTGATCACCCCATTGTTATGTAAGACGTGTTCGTATGTCTTTCCACGGGGATTTTTCATGGTATATGCCGTAAGGCCTTTTATGGCTCTGTCACCATTTTTAACTTCATAAGAGATAAAAGTGCCACTATCCACGGCATTTTCTGTGTAATTGGCCTTGAAGATTCGCTCTCTGGCAGGAACCATTTCCAGGGTGTCCAAATGAAGGATGACACTGTCTGCGCCATAGGCAAGCGTGATGATCTCTTCAGTGCGCTGAATGATCGGGTATTCCCCGTATTTGATGAAGTTGATCAATGAATCCCAGTCAGCAGTATATTTACCGTTTACTTCCTGATATACAATTTCCGCTTCCCGGATTAGCCCGAGGTGCTCAATGACTAATTCTTCGCGATCAGCGATCATATTTTGCTCGTCTATAGTATATTTTATCGAGCCGGCCAGATAGGTGGCCATACCTAAGCCTATAGATGTTAAAATAATGGTGGCTATTAAAATGCCACTGATGGGTCTGCCCTGTGTGAACTTTCTAACCAGTGCAATGAGGAACCTTAATACTAATACTGCTCCTGCTACAATTAAGCTTGTTGTAAAAATATCCATTTCAATGAGAGATTCAATTTTGAACTTGCAAGTATAAATATTTATTAAAGTAAAACATAATATCAGGGTCTTATTTTGAGATAATTAAAGTTTAAAATAACCGTTCAACCCCATGATCTCCGCAGGCTGGTCTACAAAATCAAAAATACCATGCCTTACACCTTTCATAACACGGAGTTGTTCGAAAGTCACAAACTCAACATTTTTTATCAATTGGCTATTGGCTTCCATTTCAGGATCTTTGCCTGTAACAATCGTGCCGTAGTATTTATCAATATTAAAGAACAACTCTATAGCATGCAGGGGTGGCTTCAGGTATTCACAAACAAATTGTAGTCTTCCCGGCATAACTTCCAGGCCCGTTTCTTCCCGGAACTCACGTTTGAGGGCAGTGATGGTATCTTCCCCAAACTCAACACCTCCTCCCGGAGGTGCCCAGAGCGTATTATTTCCCCAATGGAGTTTTGCAAGGAGGAGGCTGTCCTGGTGTTTGAGTAAACCACATACACGCACCCTGACTTTGTTTCCGTAGAGTTTTTCTACTGTTTTTTCCATGAGCTTTCTTCAATATCAACAACACACCTTTCATCTTCCAGTTTGTTTATTTCATCAGGCAAACTGAAATGTGTTTTTACATGATGCATTTCCTTTTTGAAGTAATTTTTATGTTGTTTTCTCACTTTGGCTTCTAAAAAACGTTTTACATCAATTTCGCTCTCCAGTTTCAGGCGTGGAACAAGCGTAGGTTTGTTGTTGTCATCTTTGGCTACCATCGTAAAATAACAAGTATTGGTATGTTTTACCAGGCCATCCTTCACATTTTCCGCAATCACCTTGATTCCGACCACCAGCGAAGTGCGCCCCACATAATTTACCCGTGCTTTGAGTGATACCAGTTCACCTACTTCTACAGGGGCCAAAAAGTCAACATTGTCCACGGATACGGTTACACAATAGCAGCCGGTATGCTTTGCGGCACAGGCATAAGCCACCTTGTCCATCATTGCCAGGAGGATTCCCCCGTGTATCTTGCCCCCAAAGTTGGCATAACTCGGAATCATCAATTCGGTGATGGTCGTTTCTGATGCGGTAATAGATTTTACGATGTCCTCCATTTTAATTTAATGTTCAAATACAAATATCTTGTTTTTGTTTTTGCCCCAACCATTTTGCCTGAAATAAATCTTAGAATGCGGGTTAAAGAAAACATTTTTATTGTCGGCTGAGAAATCCATTCTTATAACCTATTTGATTTTATATTATGAATTAGACGGGTTATCCGATGATTTAATTTACCTAAACAAGATGTTATCATAAGTATAGGCATATATTATTTTTTGTATAGATAAATTATGATATATTTAGCAGATAAACATATGTCTGGTAGTGTATGTTTATGTATTGCATGGCACAAAGCTGCGATGCAGACACTTGAACTGACCTGATTATGAAAAACACAAAATTTTATATCGCATTAATCATTATAATGTCGGGTGGGTTGGCATATGCCCAATTCCCCTCAGCACATTCTATGTATATGTTTGATCAGTTGATGATCAACCCGGCATATGCAGGGGGGCATGGGCAGTTCAGTGCCATGGCCATTCACCAAAACCAACTCCAAAAATTTCCAGGAGCGCCAAAAAACACGATAGTAACGGCACACTCCTCTTTAGCTCAAAACAAAATGGGACTTGGTTTGCTGTTTACTCATCAAGTAACCGGCGCCCATACAGACCAGAGCTTGTTTATGAGTTACTCCTATAAGTTTAAAATGCCGACAGGAGAGCTAAGTATGGGTGTTCAGGCCGGGGTTCAAAGCTTGAAAACAGAAACGTGGTTGGTGGCTCCGGTAAACCCGAATATATCTTCTTTTATAACAGGAATTGAACCCAATTTCGGTACAGGATTACATTACACCAATAAAGATTTTTTCGTGGGTTTTTCTGTCCCTTATCTGCTAAACCGGGGTGTAATAAGTGGTTCTACGGGTGTACTTAGTGATGCGAAAAGAAGACGTTCTTTTTACCTTACGGCAGGAAATGCATGGAATATCTCCCCTAAATTTAAGTTTGTACCCGCTGCACTAATTCAGGTACAGGAAGACCTTCCTTTAAACTTTGACTTGAACACCCATATTGTGTATAAGGACGCCCTGGGACTTGGAGCCGGTTACCGGCTAAAGGAAGGTTTGGTATTGATGTCTGAGCTCAAGCTCAATGAAGAGGTATATGTGGGGTATGCTTATAATGTTGCAGCCACTGATATACAGAAGTATTCTGGTGGAGTACATGAGATCATGCTCAATTACCGCTATCGTATACCACAATGGCATAAAGGGATGGAACGGCCATCGTTTTTTTAAGACTACTTCACAAAACCCTTCAACTTCTCAAAGCACCCATCTTCACCAATATGCGGCAGGTATAGGGCGGCGGAAAGGCAGATAGTCCAGCCCGGTTCAGCACTTTAAAATCTTAAGTAGAAAGGGCATTATCGGGCATTACTGGGTGCCCCGGCAGGTTCAGTCTATAGAACTTCCCATTGCGCTAATATCTTATTAACAACATCTGCATTTATGAATTTTCCATTTCTGGCACACCTCTTGCATTAGCATATTTATAAAATAATGGTTTCAATTTAAATGTGAAGATTATGAAACGGACTGTACAAATGATGATTGGGTTGGCTTTAATGACCCAGATTGCTGTTGCAGGTCAAGGCAGACAGGGCAACATGGAAAGAGGGGAAAACCATCAGGGAAATCAAAACAGGTATTACTCAGATCGTGGGCCTGACAAACATAATGGGCCGGGAAAGGGCCACGATAAACATAAAGGAAATGGTTATGGACACTATAAGGGGCACGGTCATGGACATCAAAAGCATGGCCATGGGCACTATGATGCCCGCCCGGTCTACCGGCATTCTACGGTCGTTGTGCGGCCGGCTGCACCTCGCCCGGTACACCGTCAGGTATCTGTGGTTTATCACCGCACCGTCAGGCCAAGGGTTTATGCAGATGTAAGAGTAGATGTTGGCCGGCCTGTAGTAGTGGCCAGGCCATATGAAGGTGGTCGTGAAATGAGTGTTCGTGAAATGGAATACCTGTTGTATGATATGGAGATGACACGTGGCGATATGCGTAGATATGAACTGGCCAAAGAAGCGATCAAAGGTCGTGCAGTTTATGCCGAAGATGTAGCTGCCATTATGATGCGCCTTGAATTTGAAGACCATCGCCTGGCCTTTGCGAAAAGAGCATACCGCCGCACCATCGATACGGAGAATTACCGGCTGGTGTTTGACCAGTTGCATTTTGGAAGCAGTAAACACGAATTGCGGGACTATATACGCCATTAATGAATGGGGAGAGATTAGATAATCCCTATCCCTCTCCACATTACGCGTTCTGAATAAGCAGATCTAACAACTAAATATTTGAAAAAGCCGCCCGGGTAAAGGGCGGCTTTTTTTTGTTATTAATGGGTAAAAGTTATTATCATTGCGATGGAATGAAATATATTCAGTTGTTTGCAATATTATTGTTTTCTGCAACCCTGGCGCAAGCCCAGATGAGAAGCGGGCAATTATCACATACATTTTATGTTGAGGCCTTTGGACAGTACAGGGGCTTTGACATTAGCTATGAACCGATGTACAGGTTGAGTGAAAATGGCTGGACATCATTGGGACTGAAGTTTGGCGCCGGTTTAACCAATGGAGGCAAGGGCTTCGCATCATACGGAGCCAACTTTATTTTTGGAAAGAAAATCACTCATTTCACGATAGGAATGCACCGAATGGACTTCCTGCGGGCTCCGGGATTGACCATTCTTGAGTCCGGTTTTGTTTTTAAAACAAAGAATAATTTTTATTTTCACCTCAAGCCACGGGTGTTTCTGGTGCCTTGGTGGGAGACGTATATTATTCCGGGGGCAAGTATTGGTGTTGGGGGCTATTTTTAATTGTTCACATTTAATACTTCATATCACGGCCTCAGAGCCGCTACGATTTCCTTCACTGTGGCCCTGCGATAAAAGTTCAAATCAAATTGCGCATAGGTGATCGTGCCTTCTTTATCGATTATGTAGGTGGCAGGCACGGGAAGAAAGGCTTCCCCGGTGCCATTATTTTCAGAAATCCGTACAGCATGAGAGTTGGCCACTTTTTCTTCATACTCCGGAGTGACTTTAAAGGTCACCTTAAAAGCATCCATAATGTTGTTGCCCGGATCTGAGATCACAGGAAATTTCAGGTTTGTATTGTTCGTGAATTCCTGCGCATGCTCACGTAATTCGGGTGTCACAGCAATTACCCGGGCACCTAATTGTGATATTTGGTTTACAGAATCACTTATAGCAGCCATATGTCGGTTGCAAACAGGACACCATTTGCCCCGGTAAAAGATGAGTACTACAGGATTGTCGTTGAGCACGGAATAAAGGTCAAAAGGTTCGCCACTGATGTCACGGGCTCCAAAACCCGGGGCCTTATCACCCACGCGAAGCCCGGAGGGAATACCGGTGCTTTCATCAATACCCAACTCTTTCAGGTCAGTGATGTTGGGGATATCCATATGTTCTGAGTGGCCAACTTCTTCATTGGAAGCTGCCTTTTCACCCCCTGATGAACAGGCAACCAGAAAAAACCATAATAACAGATAAGTCCAGCTCTTTATCATCTTTTTAAATGCCATAGTGTGCGTATCAATTTATTCAGTGTTGGCGAGTATGTTTTCTTTCAAAACATGAAATTAAATAATCAGATGTCATTTATATAATTTTTGTCGTATTAAATATTCATTGACCTTTTAAAAATACAAGAAAACGATTGTGTACTGGTTTTTTATTTATCGGTTGCATAAATTCCGGCTTCAATGGAAAGTGAGACAAATTATTTAGAAAGGAAAGTCGTCTCCTTATTTTTTTTGTTGGTATTTTTCACATTAGTCCCTGTCAGTATGATGGCACAGGAAGGGGATTATTATGTGAATAATTTCGTCATTTCCCCCGACCGTATCGATAATCCTTATTTTTATGTTGAACAGTCACCGGATGGACTGATCTACGTCGCCAATCGTTCCGGGGTATTGCAGTATGATGGCCACCGCTGGATGCGCATTTCATGTCCTGGTGCCGTATATACTTTATCTGTTCAGGAAGAGGGATTTTATGTGGGGGGTAAGTTTGGATTTGGACAAATTATACGCGGACAGCGGCAGTCACTTTTTTTTCAGTCCTTATCGGATTCCCTGGATCAGACAGGTAACATTTTTGCTTTAAAGCAGCAGGAAGGATTGGCCTATTTTATGAATAGCCGCCAGTTATTCGTCCTGAATACTAAAAATAACCAAATCATCACTTCCCTTCCGGCAGATTCTCTGGAATATGAAAATATGTTTACATACGATGGAAAGGTTCTCGCAAAAATGGCGAATGGACTTTTTCAGCAAGTGGCAGGTTCCGGGCTGGTTGAGTTTAATCCCGGGCCTTCCTGGCCTGCAGACATCAGGCTGATTGAAGAAGATAAGGGGAGTAACAACACAATCGTGGTATCCCAACAGGATGAAATATTTTTGAATCATGGTCAGGGTTTTAAGTCTTTAATGGTTGAAGACAAGGGGTATTTCAGGGATAATGGGATAATGTCAGTCAAGTGGGTCAACGACTCCCTTATTGCAGTGGGTACACTCAAGGGAGGTGTTGGTTTTGTAGATATTCAAAGTGGAAAATTAGGACAGATTATCAACAGCCATACCGGGCTTAGTGATAATGAAACACTGGGTATGCTGATGGATCTGGATCAGGGCCTTTGGGTGGCGCAGAAAAACGGACTGGATCGCATTGCGCCTTTTTTACCTATTTCCAATTTCACACACTACCCCGGATTAAATGGTAAACTTAAAGCTATTTATCCTTTTAATGATCAGTTATATATTTCCACCAGCATGGGTGTGTATAAGCTTCAGGAGGTGAAGGATTTTAAGGAAATCGTGAAACTTATCAGGTTCAGTGATGGCCAATCTCCCAAACCTTATACAGCAGAGCAGCATCCAGCAGTGGAAGAAAAGCCAGGCAAGCCGGATACGCTAAAGGCAAAAGAGCGAAAGGGGTTATTCGGATTTAGGAGAAGAAAGAAAGAAAAAGAGGAAACCAGAAGTGAACATGCCGGTTTTTTTAGCCGCTTATTCAAATCAAAAAAAACATTGGAAACAGACAGCATCTATGTTGAGCATAAAATTTTCAGGCAATTACAGGCTATCCGGTATGTCTTTGAACGCGTAAAGGGTATTGAAAGCCGTTCGTCCTTTTTCAGGGAATATAACGGTTTGCTTTTTTCCGGAGGACTTGATGGCGTATATCAATTGGATGGAGATACAGCCATAGCCATTACCCACGAACCCGTGCGTGACCTGCTTTATACAACGGGAGGATATCTGGTGGTATCAACAGTTAACCGGGAAGTGGTTTTTTATCAACACGCACAGGATCATTGGGAAAAAGTTGATGAATATACCGATTCCGACGATGCCATTTATGGGCTGATTGAGGATGAAGAGGGGGATTTTTGGTTGAGTGGGGTTGATAAAATCAGCCGGTTGCGCTGGGAGGGCGACAGCCTGATGATGGATGCTTTTGATTATGATAATCCCTATAGTGATTTGACCTATGGTGTTCGGTTTAAAAATAGTGTGCTTTTTGTAAATCCACTGGGTTATTTTTTCTTTAACAAAGCAAATCAGGCCCTGGAGAAAGATACCCTGCTCATCAAAGAAATCGGATTGCCTTTAAAATATATCTATGGAGGAAATGACATTTTATGGATATATAATGGTTCGCGTTGGTACAATATCAGTAGTGACGGATCGGTGAATGATGAGCTCATGCTCAACCTGATTTCGGATATTAAGTATGTATCGTTGGATCGGGATGAAAATGTTTTTTGGGTTGTGAGCGCTAATGATGAGTTATTTAGGGTAAACCGCTCCTCGCAGGCTTTTTCCAGTCATTACAAGCTTTTCCTGAAGGAAGTTCGCGGGCAGAGTGGATTGCTCAACCCGGAAGGAACTATTCGGATAGAGCAGATTAATAATGGAGTGGTATTCGAATTTATTCAACCCGATTACTCCGGTGTATTGGGTATTGAGTACAGGTATAAACTCATCGGGCTCGAAGAGGAGTGGTCGGAATGGTCAGCAGAAAATGTGATGCGCTTTCCTTATCTGCCTCCCGGTGATTACAGAATCAGAGTGGAGACGCGTGATATTTTCGGGCAACTCAACCAAAGTCCGGAAATGAAATTCCGGGTGGTTCCCCCGTATTGGCAGCGCCCCTGGTTTTATGCATTGGAAATAGGCTTTTTCACCCTTTTACTCATACTCTCTATCCGGCTGAATCGCTCATCCAACAAAAAATACCTTATGCTCAACAGGCTGCTGGCTTTCCTCACCCTGATTTTGTTGGTTGAATTTGTGCAATCCATCGCGGAGTCCGAGCTGGAAACACGGACTTCTCCGGTTATAGACTTTTTTATTCAGGTTTCTATTGCAGCAGCTATTCTTCCACTCGAAAAATTATTGAGGCGATGGCTTACAGGTACCTGGGGCGGGAGTAAATTGCCACCTTTGGTGAAAGTACTGATGCGAAAAACCAAAAAGAAAGAGTGATTATTTCAGGTGGTTTTCAAAGAGTTTTAATATCCGGCTATATTCATCCGTCCAGCTTTCAGGGTGCACAAAGCCATGGCCTTCTTTGGGATATACGGCCAATTCCCAATTGTCTTTGCCCAACTCAATCAATCGCTGGGACAATCGAACGACATCCTGAAAATGCACATTGGTATCTACCATGCCATGACAAATAAGCAGATGCCCTTTAAGGCCTTCCGCATAATAAATGGGTGAACTTTTTCTGTAAGCCAGGCTATCCATTACGGGAGTATTGAGGATATTGCTGGTATAACCGTGATTGTAGTGGGCCCAGTCCGTGACTGATCGCAATGCTGCACCGGCCGTAAAGGTATCCCCTTCAGTAAACAGGGCCATCAAGGTGATAAACCCACCATAACTGCCTCCATAAATACCAATGCGTTCCGCATCGATTTCATAGTGTTCAGCCAGGTGTCGGGCTCCATCTGCCTGGTCGGTGAGGTCGAAGCCGCCCATGTGGCGGTAAATGCCGGTCCGCCAGTCGCGCCCGTAACCTGCACTGCCCCGGTAATCGATATCCAATATGGTGTAGCCTTTGTCAGCAAGTAAATTATGAAACATGTACTCCCTGAAATAACTACTCCACCACTGGTGAGCATTTTGCAGGTAGCCCGCTCCGTGAACAAAAATAATGGCCGCCCCATTTTTTACGCTTTTTTCGGGCTGATATAATCGGGCGTGGACCTCTGCGTTGTCACGAGCCTTGAAAGTAATAAATTCCGGCATTCTCCAGGGGTACTGCTTCCATTCTTCCGTCTGTGATTGAGTCACTTGTACCAGATTGTTGCTCTTCTCAGTATTCAAAATAAAAAGCTCTCCGGGGCGGTTGGCCACTGAATTGATGATTGCCACCTTACTGTAGTCTGGTGAGAACCAGGCCTCGGATTTACCGGGCAAGTCAACGACAGTAGTCATTTTACCTCCTTTTAAAGGCATTTTATATACTTTTCTCACACCGGGGTGTTCGGGATTGGCCTCAAAATACCACCATTTCTCATCAGGGGAGATGCGTGGATTGTATATCTCGAATTTTCCTTTGGTCAGGGCATCTTTTTTCCCGGTTTCGACATTGATTGTATATAAATGGGAATACCCGGATTCTTCCGACTGAAAAAAGATATGCTTGTTGTCAGGCAGCCAGCCCATTTCACCACTGCTGAAAGACCAGCCTATTCCCGGGCCTGCTATCCAGGCCTCATCATGTTGGTGATCCAGCTCTTTTACTTTCCCGCTTGTCGCATCCAAAAGGCCAATCCAACGGTCTTTGTTGTCTTTTGCCCGAAACGATATGATCGCATATTTCCCGTCTTCAGACCAAAGGGGTTTGTGTGTGAATACCTTCCGGGGAGTGTTTAATTCATGGTCGTATTCGGCGTAGAATGCCGGTGGTGTTTTTAGTCCCTTCAGGTTTTCTGTGATAACAGGGTAGCTTTTATGTGAATTGATATCATAAATGCCGACTTCCATTTCATAGGGGTCTCGCCCTACTTTAGGCCGGGCATTTTGATCTTCGGTGTATCCCGATACCGTGACATAATCGGGCACGATGGTGTTTTTGGCCTTGACCCTTACAAACAGGGAATATGTAATGTAACGACCATCGGGGGATAAGGATATATTATTTATCTGTTTCGTCCCCGTGTAGATTTTAAGTGGCCCTTTTTCTTCATAACCTGCATTAAAGGCTTTTTGTTGTTCCTTTTCCAGCTCGTCTTCTTTTAACACCTGGATAAGTTCCATCTGGTCATTCTTTAACCATTGATCCTGATTGTTCAGTTTATTTTCCTCACGCTCACTACCCAGACGGAAGTCGGTCAGCTGCCGCAGGGCACCTGTGTTGAGCTCGTGCATGAAAAGGTTGTTATCAACGATATAAGTTACATTTTTATCGTGGGAAGCAAATTGGGGGGAATGCTCCCGGGCAGTTGTGAAAGTAAGGCGTTTGGCGGTTCCCGTTGAAATAGTATAAAGATAGATATCCCCGTTTTTTTCATACACTTTTTGGGTGTGGGCTTTGTTATATTCCCCCTTAGAAGAAGGTAATTTTCGCTGCTCGGTTTGTGAAACTTTTTTGGGTGAAGACCAGGGAGCAGAAGCCCTGTAAAGGGAGTCTTCGGGATTGGCCTCCGGGTTCCATTGAAAATATACAGATTTTCCGTCTTCAGACCAATATACATGTTGTGGAGATGTACCAACCCAGTTTTTCGGATCTTGCATTATCTTAGCCACAGTAAGCTCAGGCTTTTGCTGGGCGGCTACCTGATTGTTAATAGAAACACAGGCTATTAAGAAAATAAAAGCGATGGTCTTTTTCATTACGAGACGGTTTAGGGGCGTGAATATATTAAAATATTCAGGATCTCGCAGATGAATAGTTATAAACGGAAATATTTTGATGTGAGAGAGAAATGCGATATGTTTTTCTTTATAAATTGTGCCGATTGACACAATTTATAAAGAAATCATATTTTAAAGCTAACCTACGCGCAGCTTGTTCAGGATCCTAAACAGGAAAAAGGTACAAACAACGGCTACCGTTGCCAGGAGTATTCCCCGGCCAATTTCTCCATAGATAAATCCGCCAATAGAAAATAAACTGGAATAAATGGCAGCACAGCCCAGAAAAATCAACAATACCTGTTGAGGCATTTCCCAAGCTTTTCCTTCTTCTTTTTCGTTGATATCTACGCCGTCAGCTTTGGCTTCGGCTACCACCTTTGCCCAACCCGGTCCTCCGGGATGAGTCAGTTTGTAGAAATTGCGTAGGGTTTCCTTACTTTCGGGGCGGGATGCCAGTGTGGTAATAATCCAGGCTACCGTCACGGATGAAACGGTGAGCAACAGTTTTACGGTAAAGCCATCAAGTACTTCTGTTGCTACGGTTTGGTCTTCAACAACAAGAACAAGTACCATTGCCATC
>JAOUKJ010000343.1 GCA_029882675.1 Cyclobacteriaceae bacterium | reverse complement strand
GAATACTGCGTGCGGCCCGTGTGGGCTCATATTGATCAAATGCCTCATCCACTTCTTTTACCGTACTATTCAGTCGGGATAGTATCCACTGATCACTTTCCGTAAAGCTACCCAGGGGCAACTCATTCTCCTTAAAAGTGAACCCATCCAGATTGGCATATAGGGCAAAAAAGGAATATGTATTGTGCAATGTCCCGAAAAAACGCCGCATAGCCTCCTCTACACCCGCTAAATTAAATTTCAGGTTATCCCATGGATTGGCGTTCACGATCATATACCAACGCGTAGCATCCGGGCCATATTTGTCAATGGTTATAAAAGGATCAATCGCATTGCCCAAACGCTTCGACATCTTGTTGCCGTCTTTGTCGAGTACAAGGCCATTCGCAATAACATTTTTAAAAGCGACTTTATCAAAAAGCAGTCCGGCAATGGCATGAAGTGTAAAAAACCATCCCCGGGTCTGATCCACGCCTTCAGCAATGAAATCAGCGGGAAAAACCTCATTGAAGACATCCTGGTTCTCAAAAGGATAATGTAGCTGGGCATATGGCATCGCCCCGGAATCAAACCACACATCGATAAGGTCAGGAACCCTGTACATTTTTTGGCCGCTTTCACTTACCAGAATAATATCATCCACATAAGGTCGGTGCAGGTCAAAATCCGCTGACAGGGGCTGATCGGCAAACCCTGCTTCGATAGCCTTATCCACTTCCAGCTTCAACTCCTCCAACGAGCCAATACACTTTTCTTCAGTTTTGTCTTCAGTGATCCAAATAGGTAATGGTGTGCCCCAAAAACGAGACCTGGACAGGTTCCAGTCCACCAGGTTTTCGAGCCAATTACCAAAGCGGCCTTTGCCTGTCGATTCCGGCTTCCAGTTGATGGTGCTGTTGAGCTCAACTAACCGATCTTTCATTGCGGTTGTTTTAATAAACCAGCTCGTCAAAGGGTAATAAAGGACAGGTTTATCTGTTCTCCAGCAGTGAGGATAGGTATGCTCATATTTTTCAACCAAAAAGGCTTTGTTTTCCTCTTTTAGCTTAATGGCAATATCCACATCGAGCGACCTGTCTGGCTTTTTGCCGTCATTGTAATACTCATCTTTCACATACCTGCCGGCAAAGTCAGTAATTTCATCGACATACCTCCCCTGCTTGTCTACTATAGGCACATCATTTCCTTCTTCGTCTTTCACAAATACACCCGGAATACCGTGTTGTACTGACACACGGTAATCATCTGCCCCAAATGTTTTGGAAATATGGACGATACCTGTGCCATCTTCCGTAGTGACAAAATCACCAACAACAACGGTAAAAGCAGGCTTTTTCAATGGAATATACGGCAACAATTGCTCGTAATCCATCCCGGCAAGCTCACTGCCCTTATATTCTCCCACAACCTCAAAAGGGACTAGTTTGTCGCCGGGCTGATAGTCCGAAAGCTTTATTTCACGGGCTTTATCATTAAAATAAGCACTCACCCTGTCTTTGGCCAGAATCACATTGACGGGCTGAAAAGTATAGGGATTGAAAGTGCTTACTTTAATATATTTAATATTATGACCTACAGCCAGCGCATTGTTAGCCGCCAGGGTCCAGGGTGTGGTAGTCCAGGCCAGAAAATAGTCATTTTCTGTACCAGCCACCTTAAACTGAGCCGCGACGGTGGTGTCTTTTACATTTTTATAAGTCCCGGGCTGGTTTAGTTCGTGGCTACTCAGGCCGGTACCTGCAGCGGGAGAATAAGGTTGAATGGTATAACCCCGATACAGCAACCCTTTATCATACAGGGCCTTCAGCAAATACCAAACTGACTCCATATATTTGGCATCAAAGGTGACGTACGGATCTTTCAAGTCCACCCAATAACCCATTATTTCTGTCAGGTTATCCCATTGATCTTTATACTTCATCACCGTCTCACGGCACTTTAGGTTATACTCTTCTACGGAGATCGTTTTACCAATGTCCTCTTTGGTTATACCTAATTCCTTTTCTACCTGTAATTCTACGGGCAATCCGTGGGTATCCCAGCCCCCTTTTCTTTTGACCTGATATCCTTTGAGGGTTTTATACCGACAAAAAATATCTTTTACCGTCCGGGAAATGACATGATGGATACCTGGTGTACCATTAGCAGAAGGCGGGCCTTCATAAAACGTGAAAGATTTATTTCCTTCCCTACTGCTGATTGATTTTTCAAAAATCTTATTTTCCTTCCAGAATTGAAGTACTTCTTCTGCAATTTTCGTAAAATTCTGTGTTTGATACTCTCTGTATTTCACTTCAATGCTATTTTTCGCTGTCCTGCAATTTGTTTATGCGTTCTGCTTCGGCCTTTCCTACCTTAAGCATATTCAAATCAATTTCTTCATCTTCATGCTCAAAATAAAATTCCGTGTCGCTATCATACTGCTCTATTAATGGGTGCCTGTCTTTTCGCCGTTTTCCATCATCGAAGGTCATCAATAATGAAGGTAGCAAGATCAGGTTGGTCACCATTGCCATCATCAAAGTGGTAGAAGTAAGTATCCCCAGTGCCACCGTACCACCAAAATTGGAGCCTGCAAAAATCACAAATCCTGCAAACAAAATGATGGATGTATACATCATACTTGCTCCGGTTTCACGCAAACTTTTGCTAATAGCAATAGGAACAAAAAAGTCATTGGCAAATAGTTCCTGTCTGTATTTGGCCAGGAAATGAATTGAATCATCCACCGAAATACCAAAAGCAATACTAAAAATCAGTGCAGTGCTGGGTTTTAACGGAATGCCCAGATAACCCATCAATCCTGCCGTGAGCATGAGGGGAATAATATTTGGTATGAGCGAAATAATGATCATCCGCACATTAGCAAATAATACGCCCATAATAATACTAATTATTATAAAGGCCAGGATAAGGCTGAATCGTAGGTTTTTTATCAGAAACTTATTGCCTTTGATAAACAACGGTGTGGTTCCGGTTATCTTCACCTCGAAACCAGTGTCCTTAAAAAGGGAGTCTATTTTTGGCTGAACCACCTCACCAACCAGTTTATCCATTTCCTTTGATCCAATATCGGCCACCTGCATAGATATTCTCATTTTCTGCAATGAGGTATCCACAAAGGCAGATAACAAACCGACACTATCCGAAGCATTGTCCAGATAACGAAGTAAAAATCCCCTTTCCCTGTTATTTGAAGGCAAATCGTACCTGTCGGGATTATTATTATAAAAAGCCTGTCGCGTAGCTTTGACGAAACTCACCAGGGAAACAGGATATGAAATATGTTCCTGGGCTCCGAGGAATTCTTCAAATTCGTTAAGCAATCGCAGCGTTTTCAGGTTGGTTACTCCTCGTTTTTTTCCGGTGTCCACGACAATTTCCAGTGGCATAATCCCACTGAAATTTCTCTCAAAAAAATCAATATCCCGCTTTATTTCACTGTCCTTGGGGATATCATCAATAACATGAGATACCGCTTCGATCTGGTACATGCCATATGCAGAGAATACCACAATAATTAAAGAAACAACATATACATATATACGGTGTCTGTGTACCAGGGTATCCATAAGCGTCAGTGCCCAATCCAGGGGCCGTAACTTCAGGTGCCTTAATTGCTTAACCGTTGGTGCAGGCAACCAGGAGAATACACCCGGGATCAGGATAATACTCACCACAAAAGTGGCCATGATATTCAGCCCGGCAATAATGCCAAATTCCCGCAATATGACAATGTCAGTAGAAGTAAGAACGACGAACCCCAGGGCAGTAGTAATGTTGGTAATCAGTGTTACCATGCCAATTTTCCGCACAACACGACTTACGGCCCTTACTTTATTTCCATGCCTTTCATACTCCTGATGATATTTATTAATCAGGTATACACTATTTGGAATACCTATCACAACGATGAGCGGAGGAATCAATCCGGTGAGCAGTGTAATCTTATAACCAAATAATACGATACTCCCCAAAACCCATACCACTACAACACCAATGATCAGCATAGGGAATATTACCGCATCCCATGACCTGAAAAACAGTAAAAGAATAAATCCGGTGATTAGTATGGAGAGGCCAAGGAATACTTTTAACTCTTTTGATACGCGCCCGGCAATGACTGATCGGACAAAGGGCAAACCGGCAAAGTGAACATCTACCCCTGTGCTCTTTTCAAAAATCTTACCGGTACTTAAAATATCTTCAGTTACATTGAGTCGTTTGGATGTATTCAGTATCTCCTTTTCGATAGAAATGAGTAAAATCAAAGCGCCATTTTCCGAATTGACCAGTTGATTACTAAAGAATTTCTGATCCAGCGCCACCCTGATCAAACTGTCAAGTGATGCCTGATCTTCAGGCACCTTATCGAAGATATCAATTTTATTGAAAACTTTCTTTTCTGTGTCCTTCTCCATCAAGAAAACCAGCGGCAGGGAGAGGACTTGCCTGACTCCTTCTATTTCCTTGATCTTATTGCTTAATTCCAGGTATTGCTCAAAGTTGTTTCGCTGATATATGGCACTGTCCTTAATGCCCAGGGCCACGACATTACCATCCTCCCCAAACATTTCCCTGAACTTTTCAAAATACTGCATTTCAGGGTCAGATTGTGGTACCGTTTTGGCAAAATCATACCGCATCTCTACATCTACTGCAAAGTACCCCATAAATACAGTGATCAGCCCCAGCATGATCACCAGCAGGAGCCTGTATTTGATAATGTTATGTGCTAGCTTAGTCCACATTTTTGAATAAAGAGCCCAAAGGTAATGATTTTTACATATCCCGACTGTTTATGATCGATTGTTTAATAAATTTTAAGGTTATCTTTTTGGCAAATCAATACCTTTTATCTTTCTGTAAAACGAAATCGCGTTGCCATCCGTCATGTTTGACACAAAATCTATACACAACATGAGTAATTGATAGGCC
>JAOUKJ010000342.1 GCA_029882675.1 Cyclobacteriaceae bacterium | reverse complement strand
GCTGCCAGGTTTTTCATTTCCCCTACGTCATGCGTCAGGTTGACTAAAAACAACGAGTCACCTTCTGCAACGGGGGCTTTGTCAGATGTGTCTTCCGGTCGGTAAAGCAGCTTCCACTCGTCTTTTCGCACTGCCCAGCGCATCCCGTTGTTGGAGGCCCAGAAAAAGGTGTTGTGGAGGTTTTTAGCCTTTTCCTTAGCAATGATGGAAGTCATGTCCTTTCCGTCAAAAGGAATATCTGGGGGAGTGATTCCGGCATATTTCAAAACAGTTGGAAACCAGTCTACATTAAACGCCATTTGTTCCCGCACTTCTCCTTGCGGTATCTTTCCGGGCCAGCTAATGATGGCGGGCACCCGAATACCCCCTTCAAAGAAAGAGAACTTGGCGCCACGATAAGGCCCGGCATTACCCCCGCCGCCCATGGTGCGAATTTCTGTGGAATGACCATGGTCCGATTGAAGAATGATGATGGTGTTCTCACGCAGGCCCAATGTTTCCAATGTGCCTGTAAGCTGACCAATATGTTCATCGATGGTCGATACGAAGGCGGCGTATTCCTTTCGGGGACTGGCCAGGTCTTGGTAATGCTCACGCCACTTTTCCATCCCCTGTAAGGGGTAATGAGGCATGTTGATGGCATAGTAGAGGAAGAAAGGGTTTTCTTTGTTTTTTGTGATAAACTGGTCGGCCTCGGTGGCCATCAGACCGGCGAAGTGCTGGCCATCATACCAGACTTCTTCACCGTTGCGCCAGAGGTCGTGGACGTTGGGGCCGTTCCAGTAAAAGAAATGAGAATAATTGTCGATACACCCGCCCATATGTCCGAAGGAATAATCAAATCCCTGGGCGTTTGGCATGGTTTCCGGGGTATATCCCAGGTGCCATTTACCAATATGTCCCGTGGTATATCCGGCTCCTTTCAACACTTCAGCGAGGGTGGTCTCACCGGCAGGCAGGCCACCATGCCCCCCCTTTTGAGAAGAAGCGTTGGAGGCCAACCCGGCGGCACGAGGCGTTTTACCCGTTAATAAAGCAGCCCGGGAAGGTGAGCAGACGGCTGCTGCGGCATAAAACTGTGTGAACCGCACTCCTGTCTGCGCCAGTCTGTCCATATGGGGTGTGTAAAGGTCAGTGGCGCCATAACAGTTCATGTCTATACTACCCTGGTCGTCGGTGTAAATGATGATGATGTTGGGTTTTTGATTGTCACTATTATGCGCTCGCAGACCAAAAACGGTGAAGAGGATAAGTATTCCGATAGTCAGGAGAAGCAAGGTTGCTTTGTATTTAGCCATTATTCAAATTATAGATCAGGAGTAAGAACTTTATTTACACATCATTCATTGATAGCTTGAGCGAAATATAAATAATATTTTGTAAAGTTTCTTAAAGCCGTTTACTGATTTAAGGTAATATATTTATGCAAAAAAGAAGTGAGGAAAAAATTAAGTAAAGTTGCCTGTATTATAATACTGATTGTGTTGTTGTTTAATGGTAGTTATTCGTACTCACAAGTGGTTGAACAGACGAGCATAGACAGTGTCAGTTATACGGCATTGGGTTTTGGGATTTTGGGTACGGGTTCAGTATTAGGAGTCTCTATAGCGCATTTTTCCAGGGGGATAGCGATTGATGTTGGTGCCGGATTACCCAACTTTGGAATTGGTATTAAACGATTTACCAAAAATAATTTTTCTACTATTAATCCTTTTGTTGGCATCGCTGCATCTTATACCTATATCAAAGAGGCCGATACCAGTGTACTGTATATACCTATAGGTTTGGTGAGAATAAAAAACAAAAGCTATTTTACCTTTGATATTGGCCCGGGAATGGCATTGAAAAAATACCATTTTATTACTAATGATAAGTTAACCATTTACGGGAACCTGAAATTCGGATTTGCAGGGTTGAAGAAGAGGTAGTTTTTGTGTATCTTAAAAACCTGATTTAAAAACTAAATTATGCGATGTTTTGTCCTTCTTGTTTTTTTGATAGCCGGAGAAGTACATGCTTAGTACTGAGATGTGATGAAATTACCGCTAAAAAAAATCAGACTCAGCGTAAAGTTCAGTAAGGAATATGCGAGTGGTATCCATGAAATTGTTATTAAGTAAACTTTATGTGGTGTAAATTATTATTGATTCCAATTGCCGGGTTAAGTTTGGCTTTGTCAGGGTGTAACGACACTGCCCGGGAAACCGGACGAAGCTCAGATGATCGCCCCAACATCATCCTGATGATGGTCGATGACCTGGGCAAAGAATGGGTAAGTGCTTATGGGGCTGAAGATGTTCATACTCCCAACATTGACGCCCTGACTGATGAGGGGATGTTATTTCACAACGTATATGCCATGCCCCAGTGTACGCCAACGCGTGTCACCCTGCTTACGGGCCAGTATCCCTTCCGTCATGGCTGGGTCAACCACTGGGATGTGCCCCGGTGGGGTGGGGGCGCCCATTTTGACGAAAATATGTACCCGCCCCTGATGCAACAAATTAAAAAAGCAGGCTATGCCACTTGTATTGCCGGGAAGTGGCAGATCGATGATTTCAGGGTGGAACCCGATGCACTCACCCGGCTGGGGTTTGATGAATATTGCATGTGGACAGGTTATGAAACAGGGGTGGAGGCCAGCGCTGAACGGTATGATGATCCGTATATTTTTACTTCTGAGGGGAGCCAAACACATCAAGGAAAATTTGGGCCTGACATCTTTCGGGACTTTATTATCAATTTTATAAAAGTAAAGAAAGACACGCCGTTTTTTGTTTACTATCCCATGGCGCTTACCCATACACCCTTTGTGAACACACCGGATGAACAAGCAGACGACGCTTTGGGAAAACACAAGGCGATGGTGAGGTATACGGATAAAATCACCGGTCAGATCGTGCAGGCACTGAAAGAAGCCGGTGTCCGGGATAATACCGTGATCATCTGGACGGCAGATAACGGCACGGCCGGACAGATTACCGGACGCTATCAGGGCAGGAAAGTGAAGGGTGGCAAAAGCAAAACCATAGAGCCGGGCATTAATATGCCTTTTCTGGTAAGTTGGCCGTTGAAAATGAAGTCACGGGTTGAATCAGATGCATTGGTGGATTTTACAGACATCCTGCCTACCTGCCTGGATCTGGCCGGAGTTCCTGTAGAAGAATTCACAAGAGGCTATGAAGTTGATGGTCGTTCGTTTAAAAACGTACTGTTGAGCCCCACTCAATCAGGGCCTCGCAAATGGATACTGAGCATGGGCGGGGGCAACAATGCAAAACTGACAGACCAAGGGGTGGAAAACCAGTATGTTTACCGCGACCGGGTACTGCGAAATAAAAAGTATAAGCTTTACATCAACCCCGACCGGCAACCGGAAAAGTTTTATGATTTGCTGAATGACCCTGCCGAAGAAAGTAATATTATTGACAGCCTGATGACCGGAGAGCAAAAGAACAATTTTGAGCAATTGCTGGAAGTGGCCCTTTCTTTCCCGGAACATGACAGCGACCCCAGGTATAAACCAAATCCTCCACAGGCCTGGGACGTGGAGGTGACGGCAGAGAGTGGGGTGTGGAAGAGATGAGGATTTACATCATTTACGCCTTCTAAAGCATAGAATTATTAGTTTATGTCTTAATATAATTTTGACAAAAAGGTGTTTTACTTATTAGGTAAAATAATTGATTTAACAACACGTTTAATGTTATGAATGTAGTTGTTGATAAATGAAATAGATAAGAATGTAATTATTACGTAAGTGTTAACCACCCATTGTATCCGACAAATAGGCTATATATTGCTACTGATGAGCGAGATTGGTATGCTGGATTAAAATATATAAAGTGGATATAATATGAGATTTGGACTAATTTTTTCTTTCTTTATATTTTTAGCTTTGGATTCTTATGCACAGACAAAAATCGGTGTTCCTCAGCTGATTTTAGGTGGGAGTTACAGGATGTTTGATTATGAAGGGGGGATTACCTTTGGTTTGTCTTTTAACTTGTGGGAGTCTCCTTTGGGCCTAAACATTAGAAGAGACCATGTTATTTTAATTGAGCGGGCTCCTCCATTATTGCATCCTAATCCCTATGTCATAGCCCAATATGGAAACCGGATTTATTTTGATTTGTCCTACGAGTTAAATGATAAGTTTATTATGGGCTTAGGGTATGGGTGGTCTCACTATGATCATGGTGAATATGCCCTGTTTAACAGGCAATCTGGATTTAATCTAATTACATTGTACGGTACATACAAGTTCCATTGGTTGTACATGGAAACAAGAGTGGATGTGCCGCTGGAATCCTGGGGCAATTCAAACCTTAATTCACCATTGACCTTTTCGCTATATTCTATTATTGTGCCCAAGGGTAATAAAACGGCTATCGAATGATTTGCTTTATTTTTTTTCATTAATAGAATTCATCACCAAAAAGAAATTCTCATTGATGCACCTTATAACTATTTGAAGGTATATGTTTATGAGGTTCAAATTAAAAGCCTTAAGTAAACGGTATTGGTTTTAGAATTATGAATATTTACCTGTTTCTAATCCTCAATCATGTTATATGCTAGGGAAGCCACTTGTTGGGCAACTCTCGAAGTGAATAGATGCGACATTATTTGTATATTGGCCTTGAAGAACTACTTGTTCAATTTTTAGGTATAAAAGTGGAATAGTATTGTGATCAATCAACAAATTAACCAGTCTATAAATGCCAAACCGCCGCCACCTTATCAAAACCCTGGCTACCACCTCTTTTGGTGCAGGACTATTGCTACATAGCGAAGCCAAAGCAGGACAAGAGAGTGGACCAAGCCAAAAGCAACTGTCCATGCTCATTGACCTGGACAAGTGCATCGGGTGCAGGGCCTGTACGGTGGCCTGCAAGTCGGAAAATGGGGTGAAACTGGGCAGCTTCCGCACCTGGGTGGAGGA